>NZ_PJMS01000001.1:3019166-3328750 GCF_002846555.1 Aquimarina sp. MAR_2010_214 | reverse complement strand
ATAATATTGTCTTTGGGTAAAAACCGCTCTCCGGTCAACTGCACATATTTTAACGAATCTTTGGTTCCATCATTATGTTCAAAAATCACCGAATGAGGATTTGCATTGACCCCACGCTCTTTTATATAGCATTCCTGATGTGCCACTTCGGAAATAATCCCTCGTTTGAGGTTTTCTCTATCTACAAAGGACACTGTTTTATCTTTTTTCATATCAACAACATTTTACTATTAACGGGAAGGGTTTATATCACGATCACGATCTTGCATCTGGCGTTCAATGGCGGCTTGAGTACGGCGTGCCATTTCAATGGCTTCTTCCATTTTACTTTTCCAAAAACCGTTCCCTTTTTCCAAAAGTTCGGTTGCAGTTTGACGTTCGCTGGTTTTTTGCACTTGTTTTAATAACTCCTGCTTATCATCGGTATAGACCTTGATATTGAACTTGCCGCGACTCGCTGACACATAAAACTGTTTGAGATTGGTAGCTAATCCAAAGGATTTACTAGAATTAGCAATAAACACATTATCCACGGTCTGCCCCTGTGAGCTATGTGAAGTGGTGACAATTGCATGGTCAATATTACCAAACTCTTTAGAAAGGATGCGACCACCTTCTAGCTTGAAATCACCTTCTTTTGTATAACCTTCAATCTTATATCGGCTATTAGCGTCAAATCGGGTTTTTGTCCCTTTAATGGCGCTAGCCCCTCCTTTGGTAATACGGATAGTATCCCCTGTGGCAAATTCTTTTTCTTTATATTCATATAGGTTAAATCGTTTGGCATTTGCTAGTCTCAAGTCACCTACCTTGCCTATCGTATTTTCTACGATCAACGCATTATCTGCAAAGCCGATTACTTTCAGTTTATCACCTTTGCTAAATCCGTGAACATTCTGGTTTAATTCTATCTTCTGTCCTACCTCATAATAACGAGCATCTTTTTTCTGAGCTGTAGAAAAGTGCTTCTGGTGATGAACATTAACAATGATTCCTTCCTGCTCGATACGTCCAACTTCTTTAAGCTTTTTCCTTACCTCAGCGGTGACTAAATCTTTTTCTACGTGAGTAGGGGACACTATCAACGCAGATTGACCGCTTGTTACCGCTTCCACATAATCATTGGCGAGTGCTTTATAGCGCTCTTTATCATCTATCTCTTTAATCACGCCCATTTGATCTAGTTGTTGAAATCCATATACTGCTTCTCCCTTGCTCAAGAAGCTTACTGCTTTACGATAGCGTTCGCTTTTCTGACGACGTATTTCATCCAATTCATATACCTCAACCCCTGCATATTTTTGCAATAACCGGAAAGGTTCACCACGCGGTACGGCAGAATGTTGTTTATCATCACCCACCAATACTACACGCATATTGTACTCTTCAGACATAACCAGTAACTTATGCATATCCAGCTCACCCAACATTCCCGATTCATCGACCAATACCACCTGATCCTGATATTCCTCCTGTAACTCCTTACTGTGTAACAATTTTGCAGTAGTAACCGTATGACGGAATCCATCTTCTGCAAGATTCTTTGTGGCACTTAGCGTAGGTGCGGTAGCAAGCACTTTCCTATTCTCTTCCTCTATTCCATCAACAAAGGTTTTAATGGTGGTGGTCTTCCCTGCACCAGCAAGTCCTTTTACCAAATCGACCTTGTTGGTTGAGTGCCATAAACCTTGTATCGTATCTTTCTGCTTCTTGCTGAGAAATTCCGGTATGGCATGGTCGAATTCAGTATGAGATGGGTGACTCCATCGACCCTCACGAACAATCTTGTTCGTTTCCTGTTCGCGGTTAAATATCGATTTGAGAGTGGTTAGGGCTTCTCCCTTTTCACCCGTCACTTGTAGCACACCATATTTGTGGTAAGCATCACGTATTTCTTCAAAATCAACCGTTCCTATACCGTGTTTCAAAGCGGTTTGAAGCATTTGTCTTTCACCTACACGGGATTCATTTTCCAGATGATGTTCCAACGCAAATGCAAGTGCTTGCTCAGAGGAAATAGGCGGTGTGGTATTATCGTCGTTGCGAATATTATCAATGGCTTTGCGATCTGCATCGGATAATAGTTCATTCCAATAAGCTCTTAGTTGATCGTTTGGTAATGCATTTTTTTTATTCTCTCGTAGCTTTGCCCCCAGCTCACCCTTGATCTTGGGGTCAGTAATGTTATTGGCTTTACAGAATGCATCAATCTGTGCAGTACGTGCAGAAAATGCCTCCACCCCTTCGCGGGAAATAGTAAGTAATTGCGCTTTACCATTCTCTCGCGTAAAGGGGATATTATGGGCAATCAGCCCTTTGGCTAGCTCATTATGGAAATAATCTTCAATAAGCGGGCGATTCTTATAGATTTCTCCCAATTGTGCCGCGTGAAAGCGATTCTTTTCTTCCACGTAAGTTAGATTATGAATAACCATATGGACGTGATCCTGCATCATTGCAACGCCATTTACGGGGCGTGATGTAGATTGTAAATAATTAGAAAACACCGCATTATCAGTAAACTCGTCACGGGTTGCCAGCCCTATATGTTTGCGAGTTTGCATCATAGATTCCATAAATCCATTCGTGTTCTTGACAGCATTGATAAGAATATCGGTCAATTCCTGTTTCAACGTTTCATCTTTGGTAAAGGCACGCGCCATCGAATACCATTTAGGCATACCCACAGTAAGGTCATTTGTGGCTTTCATATTTTCGCCTTGGCGGGGTTTTAACTTGGTGCGATCTTGTGGGTGTTTGTTGTTACAAACATTATCAAAATCCTGCTTGATGACCTCTCCTTCCAATCCAAGCATAGCAGCACCTTTCCCAGACCAGAAACTCACTTCTGTATCTGCAAAGTAGTAACCCTCTCTAGGAAGACTTGACGAATAATAGTCAATCGATTCCTTTGCTGTCATTCCGTTATTTGATGTTAACATACCTACCTAGATTTAATAAATCTTGCTCAAGCAGCCCATCCCATGCACAGGTCACAGGCTACACATCCATACCCCTATGAATGATTATTTGTTTGGTGGTAGTTATGTTGATTGGTTTGGCTGACTCATATATTCCCCGCTATTGGTTGAAGTCGTTAATACCTTTTTTGACGCTGCGCTCTAATTGTGCCTACGGCGTACAGACATCTCCCCTAAGCGTTGCTTAAGGGTTATTTAAAGCATTACAAAACACGTGCCAGTTGTACAGATGTAATGAGGTAACATTCTGATTATCAGAATCAAATCACACCGTTAAATGATTGAATTACAGATATAAGTTATCACAGAAAAAAGTTGTGATTAAGTGATGAACTTGGTTCAAATGGCTTGAGGTTTTTGTCAAGAAAAATCAATAAGCATTACATTTTCTATATTGTGGAAGGTAAAGTGATTGAGGTTATTCGTGTTCTTGAAGAAGAAATGGATGTGGTTAAACACCTTTAAATTCATATCTTTAGTCTAAGATGAAAAAACCACTAGATAAATTCCCGAGGAAATTAACATCGCAAAACATTGATAAAACCATAGAGGATTATCTTGACCTTATGGAAGAGATAGATCCAATCGTACAATCGTCAAATATCTTTGCGTTTCTAACCAAATTAAAAAGAGAGAAGACAGATACCGGCCCATATCCTGAAGTAACTTTGTTTGAGGCAGCTAATCGGATAATGACGGATTTAGTAATTCTCTTTGGTGTTAAAGAATTACTCAAAGGAAATATCGGTGAATTAACCTTCGATTCATATACAGTAGATCTAGGGCATGATAATTTTCAGCCCAATGACATCACAGCCAAGAACAATAATGATTCATTAATGGGAGAAGCATTTAATGTCGCCAAATCTTTCTTTCCGAGTAAAAAATCAAAGTCTATAAAGAAAATGCGCAATCAACAAAAAGGAATTGAAAAACTATTGCTAATTTTCAATTCTGATGCAGTGAAAACAGGGTATGTACCTAGACCTCGTAATAATGAGTATCACTTAAAAGTAGACTTGCAAAAGTGTCTGAGTGAGTACCAGCTTTCTTCTGAAGCACTCAACAGATTTGGGTTTAAGAGATAAAAGTATTGAGCATTTTGAAAAGTTCGTTTCTACCTTCTTCAACCAAGTATTCTTAAAACAAAGTACAGACATTCAAGTCTCTACAAAATAGCTCTTTCATTAATTTTAAGGGAATTTTCACATTTAAACCGTAATAGCTTGACTTTTTTTACGTACTTTTAAACCACTTAACGTCAACCTCTTATCGTAAAAAATAATTACCCCGTTTTCAAACATTCCCCACATCAGAATCCGATTAATTCCTTGAGCTAACGAAGCGTAAAAAACAGATGTTTCATATCTTTAGATTGGTTCATTAATAGGTCGATTTTTTAACTGGTGTTACTTTTGAGTAAACTCGGCAAACATTCTGATCGAAGTACTATCATTCTTGTCGTTAGATGAAGTTTGATGTGATAATTCCAGTGGTACTGCATTTTATGTAAGTCCGATCGAGATATTTTAGAATTTATACAGTGCTTCTTTTGAACCATTTTTTTAAACTAAAGTTGGTATTATGAACAAAAAAATGGAATTAGACATCATCAATTTTCACTGTGCAGGGATTGATGTGGGGAGCAGAAGTCACTTTGTAGCAATAGGACAAGATCTTAGTGATGTTAAAGAATTTGGCGTGTATGCCGAAGATTTAGAAGCCATTTGCCTTTGGCTTAAAGAAAATGGTATTACTTCTGTTGCGATGGAGTCTACAGGAAGTTATTGGCAGAATTTATACGCTGAATTAGCCAAAAATGGTTTTGATTTAGTGCTTGCCAATGGAAAATTTACTAAAAATGCTAGAGGTAAAAAAACAGACGTAAAAGATGCTAGATGGATACAAAAACTACACGCTTTAGGTTTACTAAGCAGTAGTTTTTTGCCTGATGAAACCACAGAAATACTTAGAACTTATTGCAGACAAAGAACCAATTGGTTACAATTAGCTGCTGAAGCATCCAGTAAAATGCAAAAATATCTTAAACTTTTAAATATGAGATTGGATGTCGTAGTTAAAGATGTTTGCGGTCTTACAGGTCTTAAAATCATTGAAGACATCCAAAGGAAACCTGAATCCTAATGAGTTAGCAAAACATAGGCATTTTAATTGTAGAAAATCTGAAGAAGAAATAGCTAAAGCTTTAAAAGGGAATGAAAGGCAAGATTTCCTATTTGGACTTAAACAGGAATTTGAAAGTTACCAATTCTATCAAAAGAAAATTATAGCCTGTGATAAACAAATTGATAAGTTCTTAAAAAAACATATTAAACTTGATCCAATAAAAAAAAACTCAAAACCAAAAAGAAACCCTACAAAAGAATCAATAAAAACGCACCTAAAATAGAACTCAATCAAATGTCTTTTCAATATTTTGGAGGAATTGACTTAATGGAAATCGAAGGAGTAAGTTATGCAACTGTACTTACTATCATCAGTGAAATTGGCCCAGAGGGATTTACTAAATTCCCCACAGCAAAGCATTTTACTTCTTGGATGAGACTTGCTCCTAATAATAAAATATCTGGAGGAAAAATCCTTAGTCATAGAACTCCTAAAGGAAGTAACCGTATTAAAACAGCACTCAGACAAGCTGCAAATGCTATCGGAAACCTAAAAGATACTCATCTATCTAATTTCTTTAGAAAAATAGCCTTCAAAAAAGGAAGACAAGTAGCTGTAAGTGCTACTGCAAGAAAACTTGCCGTAATTATTTGGAATATGGTCACTAAGAAACAAGCTTATAAACCACCAACAGAATATTTATTCCTAGATCAAAAAAGAAAAATGGGACTCGTCAAAAGAATTAAAAAACAAATCAATAAATTTGATATAAAACCTGAAGATCTCGATTTTTCAACATCGTGATTTTCTATAACTAAATTTGACGTTAGTCGAGATTAGGTTTGGAGGCGGTTTTTTTATTCTAATTGCCAAACCTCTTTAAGCAAACTATCAATAATGACTGAAAAAGAGCTTTTGAAAGACCAACCCAAACAGTTATATAGAATTAGTCAATTGATTAATGATGAGATGTTGTCATTAGATGATTTGTCTGAGATTATTCCTGGCATTATGCATGTTAATTCAAAGAAAGATTTATCCATACAGTATGTATCTCAGATAGGTTGTGATATGTTGGGCTATTCTTTGGAGGAAATTAAAACATTAGGTTCAAAGCTTTTTGAAAAGCATGTAAGTGAATATACACGCAAAAATTTGTTTTCAAAAGTATTACGCGAACTAGGCAAAGACGACCCTAATTATGTCATTCCATTTTTTCAAGACTGGCAATACAAAAAAGATGAAAACCCTTTGTATCATTTTACCTCTACCAAAATATTGAACGCAAACCAGACCATATCCATATCATTATTTCCTCAGACAATTGAGTTATTGAGTAATACCATGAATAGCCTTTTTGGAATCAATAAGATCATGGACAAGTATTTTCAGCCCTACAACTCATTAACTAAAAGAGAGAAGGAAATACTAAAACATTTAGGCTTGGAACTAACTCGAAAAGAGATAGGAAATCTTTTGTTTATTGATGAAAAGACGGTTAAAAAGCATTGTGAGAATATTTACAGAAAATTGGGAACCTCAAAGCGTATTGAGCTAGAAAAGATAGCCAATGCTCTCTCCATTTTTTAAAAATTACGCCGTTCGACGTATTGTTTCCATTTCCTTATTTCCCTAGATTTACATGGAAGAAAAAAATTATTGAAGCAGTTCTAGAATCTGCTTCTAAAATAGGACATGTGTGCCTACAAACGTTCTTAATATTTTTTATTATGTGTAAAAATAAATTTAATGGGAGTAACCAAACTTCCAAGAAAGTGTATTCATTTATTGAAAAAAGTAATCAAGATCAGATTCAAGGAATTGGTCTTTTCCTCATTCCTGATCCAGAGAGGGGAATTTTGGAATTCAAGAAAGTGGCAGTTCCTAACTTAACCTTCGAGGAGACTATCAAGAGAGGTATTCATTGTGAGGCATGTAAATTTATTCCTTTTGGCTATGAAATGACGTTTAAAGAGAAAACTATGATTGTAAAATCAGTTGATGACATAGATTTACAACCATGTAATGTGTTTCTTTGCTCAAATTGTCCGAGTGATCGATGTTTTTGTAGCTATTTAAATGGATGCATTTAAATTAAGTATTGTTATAGGGCATCATTTGGCTTCCCTTTTTATTGTTCCAATTTCATCTCCAAAGCGATCTGCGTATATCAACAATTAATTGCACAATATTTTCCATAAATAACATTATGTAATTTGAATATCAAAATACCATTATATATCAATAGATTATATTTTCATAAAACCACCATATTTTCCAATAATCATTCAGTATTCGAGATTATAAGCCCTCCTCCCAGATGTTTTTTAGCTGTTAGTGGCAATCTCTATTTGCTTCGATAACCGCATTTGGGTTATAGGCAATAGTATTGAGTAACACACGTGCAGAACTCTCCGGTGTGCGTTCTCCTTGTTCCCACTTTCTAAGCGTGCTTACACTAAAACCAAAGGTTTTTGCAAATATGCCTTGTGACATCTTCAACTGCTCACGAATCGCTTTGACATCGACATTATCAGGCACATTGACTTGATGTACTATCATCTCCTTTGATGGCTTGCCAGTGCGTACATAATCTACCATTTCATTTGCAGATTTCTCTAAGCTTTCAAATAGTGTTTTATCCATTATTTTGCTCCTTTAATTGCTGTGGCAAATTGATGTAGTGTTGCTTTCTGTGCCGCACTCAGATTATCCTGCGTCCCTTTGGCATATACAATCGCTATCAACACAAGTTCCTTCTCTTCATAGTAGAAGTAAATCGCGCGAACTCCTCCACTTTTACCCTTATCTTGTCTAGCAAAGCGTAGTTTACGAAACCCGCCAGTACCAGAGATTACATCGCCCATACAAGGCGAAGTAGCTAGCAAATTTATTAATGCGTGTCGTTCATCATCCGAAAGTAGTTTTGAGGCTTGTTTCTGAAATTCACTCGTTTCTACAATCGTTTTCATTACCCTACTATACCCCATTGGGGCATGGGTGGCAAGATTTAAGATGTAGTGTTGCATGTTTTTCGGCACATAATTTGTTGATATTCAGATATGGATAGAAAAGCAAAAGCGAATTACAATGAAGGGTTCATCGATGGTTATATGTATGAACGTGAAGAACCAGGGTCGTATGAAATATCCGTATTAGAGCTTATGGATCTGACGGAGACATATCCTACTGGCTACCGATCTGGCCAAAATAATGGTAGTGATTATTATTACCAACGTGAGGGGCAACGAGAATTACATCGGCGTATGCATCAATTTGGTCAGGTGCAAGGTCAGGAATACTATAAAGAACGAAATCTAGCACTTACTCCTGAAAATACAAAAAAGGTCAAACAAGCCCTAGTACAGTATCGTCCGGTTCAACGTTCTTCAGACAAAGAAACTAAAGAAAAAAACCACGAACAGGGGATGGATATTTAACCGTCCTACTCATCTTTCCAGAACACACCTTATGCAATTAACACTATCGCCTCAAATTTCCCTAATGTAATAATCTCGGAGTATTTCAGTAAATTTCTTGGACTTGAATTCCTTCGACAACTTAATCATTTGTTCTAGGTCAATAAAATCTATATTGTATTTTTTGGTGTTAGACTTCTTTTTCTCCAAATATTCAATTGCCTCCTGTGTAAATCCACCTGTAGACCAAAACTGAAACGTAATTTCTCGTTCTGAAAGAGATGCTTGTTCAAGAATCCATTTCCTTATAACGGGCACTTTCTCACCGAGCCATGTTTCAACCTCTTCCTTATCTATCTTGCTATTATAGCCTTTACACTCGGATATGAAAATACTATTAGGTAACAATCCAAAGACATCAATTTCTCTTCTGTTTCCTTCATGAATAATCATTTTACCTATATCGATAGTCTGACATATACGTCCTTGATAATAGCCAACGGCCAACTCAAATAAGTCGCCTCTTAAATTATTGGTTTTTCCGTCAACCAGCTTATTCAATTTTAATATCAAATCTAAATAGGCTTCTGGGTTTTTCTTCAGAATGGCACCAGCATTGGTGACTAGATTTATGAGGGAGTTTAACAACTCTTTGTACTTATCGCCAAAAAGTTCATCTACGAACCCAATTACTACTCCTTCTGCTTTCAATGAATTAAGTGCCTTCGTATCCATTGAATCTACAATTAAAAAAGGGATGAAATTACCAACTCCTTTTCTATATTTTAGAACCCTTATCTTATTAATAAAGAACTCCACCTCACTTTCGACAATGGAATTACCTATCAATATATCAGCTACCACAAAACCCGGAATCAATGCTTTATTACCTTTTTTGGGTAGTGACCCAACATATGACGGTGATACAAAATTGAATTGATAATTACCAAAACTACTATGAAATTTTGAGCTGTTGTATGAAGACAAGCCAATTTTTCTAGCCCAATCATTGAACTGAATCAAAAGGAAATTTTTAGCAGTTTCGATACCTTTAGCCCTGTTTGGACTTAAAGCATTTGTTACAATTGAACTTGATATGGTTACAAACTCATCGCCTGTATTAACCAGTTTCAAATTTTCTAACTTTTCTAAAGCAGAGGAAAAGGTTATATGACCTTTTAGGTTTTCAATTGGATTGACTGAATAAGATGGCAACTGATTCAGCCTAATTTGGCCATAATGAAAATCTAATGATTGCAAAATAATATGGTATTGTTTACCTGAGATTTTAAATGCTTGTGAAAGACCTTCATAATACTGCCCACTCCCAAAAACTTCTTTACTACAAAACAAAATTTGTCCGTCAGCAAATAATCCTCGTATTCTTATGATGTCACCTTTTATTCTTGAAATCCGTTTTCTTGCAGCTTCATTAGAAAGCCCTTTATTAGATTTCATAAGGGTTTCAAGCAGTTCTCCGGACAATATTGGGCTATTGTCATTTATATATTTTTCTAAATTTGTCACGCCACACTATTTATACAAGTTTTACTAAAAGCCTCATGTCGTTTTTAAAAATCATATCCCCAAACGATGAATATCACCTAATTCGAAATAACCTTTCTCCGAAACTATTCTATATGTTGAATTCACATCATCACAGAAAATTACAACGGCTAAATCCTTAACAGCTCGCGAACAGCACACATAGAATAGTCTACGTGTTCTATCCACAACAGAGTCTCTACCATTATCAATATTTTCTCTATCCGTATCAGACAAAGGAGTAAGCCCTAAATACTTTCCATATGAGAAAGAATTAGCCGTACTTTCTTCATCATCAATAACCACAAGAACACGATCAAATTCGGCTCCTTTGATTCCTTGTTGCGTCGAAAAAGGTGATTGAATTTCAATATATTTCTGATACCCCCAAAGCTCCATTGCTTGACACTGCATAAACCTGAGTGGTGAGTTTTCAATTGTATTTTCCGGTACGGGTATACCTAAAGCATAACTTTCTATGACAGCATTAAATCGTTCATCCAGTTCTGCAAGTTCATTTGCTGCTAGAAAAGTAACCATATCTCCAATATTAACATTATTACCATCAGCTAACATTTCATCCATTTCGGTGATATAAGTTTCAAGTAACGCTAACTCGGTCGCTATATCTTGTTGAGCAATCAATCTTTCAGGATCTAAACGTGGGCAATATTGTCTCAATAATTTAATAACCTGAAATTCATCTTTTCTTCGAGACGCATGGATAAGAGGAAGTATATAACGTAAAAATGGGCGGACTATCCATGCACTACCATCAATAACACCAGTGCTGAGGTTATCCGGTGCCCCATCATTTAAAGATGAGTAAAGATTTGGAAACCCTAATCTAGAAGCGGCAATCCTATGAACTATCACAAGCATTCTCACATCTCCTATGTCTTCATCACTGAGCCAAAGAGGGTCTTCATTCTCTTGTGATAACCATTCTCGTACTCCTTGTAATCTTTGAGCACGTAAACCATCTGCTGGTAAAATAAATAATCTTGCTGTACCTTGCACAGATACGAGTTCACCATTTACATCAACCATACGACCACGAGTTTGATGCAGACCATCAGCCTCAAATCGAATCTTGTTTATGACATTGAGAACACTAATGGGGCATCGAAAGTTTTCTGGTTTTTTAATTACCTCCCAATTATCATCTGATGTTATATCACCAATACCAGTCATGTATATTTTCTGTAATGGATCTCCAAAAAAACCAAGACAAAACTCCTGAGAAACATTTGCAGCCAATACTTTTAATGAGTCTACAAAATCTGCAATAGTATCTTGGCTTTCGTCAACAAAAATAACAGGAAAACGTTGAGCAACCACGGTTCTCATGAGAGGATACTCTCTAATTAATGATGGCCCTAATTTAAGAATATCACTATGTCCGAGAATACCTTTTGCATAATCACTTCCTGTACTATAGGTAAAATGCTCTACTGATTTTATTTCTTCTAATTGAACTTGATATCTTGCAATGTTTTCACGCTCTTT
This sequence comes from Aquimarina sp. MAR_2010_214, assembly GCF_002846555.1. NCBI lineage: Bacteria > Pseudomonadati > Bacteroidota > Flavobacteriia > Flavobacteriales > Flavobacteriaceae > Aquimarina > Aquimarina sp. MAR_2010_214. Next base: position 3,317,169 of record NZ_PJMS01000001.1, on the reverse strand, counting down.
CACCCTAGTTGTCTCGCGAGTGCGTGGTTTATCAATTTTAGCTTGAGCTTCGTTGATTTTTTCGAGTAAACGATTCCGTACCCAGTCGTATAAATCACTTTGAAAAGGTTTAATAATTGACCACAAGAAGCTATGAATGGTAGAGACATGAAACAATGGATCATGACCTACATCACCTGATATTTCATCAACTGCTACTTCTGTATATGTAATACAAGCAACTTTTTGACCAGATTGGTGCATTTGATTACCACGAGATTGTTTCAGATAATTTAATGCTTTAATGAGAGATGTTGTTTTGCCTGAGCCAGCACCAGCTATCATAATAAAATGACGAGTACCGTTTTCTTCCAACCGATTTCTTAGTGTTATGTCCGCTGGAGTATCTGGTTTTCCTAATCGACTTGTCATTCTTCTTCTTCTTCTTGATTATTAGTAATGCTTTCTTGGTTGGCAGAAGGATTAGGGCTGGAAGCAATTTCTGTTTTAAGCCACTCTAACCCTTCTCTCATATAGCTTGGAACTACCCATTCATCAATGTTCTTTGTAAGAAGAGCTAAAGCAAAGTCAGTCTTCTTGAAATTTTTGCTATGAATTCTTTTATGTAGACGTTCTGCCGTTACTTCCAAAGTAGGGTTGTCACTGGATTTTACACGAAGTTTCAAATCCTTATTAGAGATGTCTTGTGACCACACTAGGTTTTCAAAAGCAAAAGCTTCTTCTAACGTTCGACCTGCTAACTGAAGATTTTCCTCTTCTCGGTTAAGAGTAACAGTATTCTGATAGCAAACTTTCACTGTAGCTGATATTTCAGATGAACGAACTTGTATTTTACTCTCTGGAGATGCTGCTAATAAATTATTAATAGTATTTTCTTTAGGAAGCCACTGAATGAGAGTTTGATTTGATGTTACTGCATGTTCTGTTTCAACACGACAGGTGCTTCCTTTTTTAGGAATACCGTCTTCATCTTCTTCATCTATGTCTTCATACTCATCAACCTCTAAATCATTTTCCTCCTCAGCATTACCATCATTCGGTGCTTCTTCTGGTGCTAATCCTTGAACACTGTCTAAATCAGTAATGATTAGGGTCGTAATACCTAAAAATTCAATCAAAGATTGGAAACGATACCCATAAGCACCACCAATTTCCAATATAGTTAAATAGGCTTTCTTTAATTCAGGAGCTTCCTTCTCTATCATTAGAGGTGTTAATAGTCTTTCTACATTTCCTTCGACTAAAATAGCGGCATCAGCAAAGAAAAGATCACAATGTGTTAGTTTTAAATAACGTTCTAAAAAGTCCCTAATAGGTTCTTCAGTTATCGTGTAGAATTTAGATAGGTTAAGTACCGAAGTTGACTGCTGTAAACCTGTACTTTCTCGTCTAAAATAACGAATAGGCTTGAAGCCACGCTCGTATAGTATATGAGCAGAATGGGTTGTTAATATTAATTGACTGGAATAGTTTTGGGTATCATCATCAATCAATATATCGAGAATTTTATTGACGAATACTTGTTGCAATTGTGTGTGTAAATGTGCTTCCGGTTCTTCTATAAATACAAGATGTAAAGGCGGTCTATTTTCAGAAATGTCAACCCATTGGTTATGCAAGTCCAATAGCTCCACGACCATGTAGATTAAATTTTTAAATCCTAACCCGTTATATTTATCTGGTAAAGTCAAACCGCCATCAAGTACGTAGTGAACCTGTGCTCCATCCTGTCCACTCATTAAAACGGAAGGGTTTAAATCTGACATAATTTTTAAGCTTGGATTTGTAAGACCTGGATATCCAAGGCTTGATAATCTCTTCAAGGTTCCTGAAAAAACATCTTCTAAGTGGAGATTCATAAGCTTTTCTGATTCAGATAATGCCCTCATAGCCTCATAATCATCAGATCGCTTGTCTAGATTACGTTTATAGAACCTGCTTAAATGGCGTGATAGTTCTTCATTTCGGCTTCCACCAGAAGTATCAGAAAGGTGGCGTTGAGCTTGAAGAAAATCCACACGAATAAGGGAATTAATAATATCTTTTCCAGAACGAGATTTTCCCATTGCTCCCTTATCTGGTATAATTTGGAGAGGACTATAATCTTCAAGTTCCTTAAAGTTGTCGTCAAATTTCGCATAGTCTAAAACATAATAACAAAGCTCATATTCTTGTTTTAGTTCGGTCGTTAAAAAATCCGTAAGAGATTTTGGAAAAGGGACAAAATGTTGTTCTTCATTAACTTCTCCCATAGCGGCAAGTGCCGAGGCTTTTGCTTCCTCGTAACGCGTTTTTGTAGCAATAGCATCAACAGAAGAAAATGCGATCCGTATTCCAACATAATTTCCCTGCCAAGATAAACCTGGCAATAAATCAATAACACGGTGGAGATCTGCGGCTTCTACATTAAACCAAAAATCAATTGTTATTTCTGGTAATTCTGCACCCTCCTCTGCTCTCTCAAAAGCTTCGATTTCTGGCCAGCTAGAAGCACTAAGATCATGAAGAGTAAATTTTTCGCGAGATGACGATAAAAAAAGCTGTAAAGCTTGAGAAACAGAAGTTTTACCGCTATTATTTGCTCCTACAAATATTGATATATCATCGTTGAGATCAATTACAACATCTCTTAATCGCCTAAAGTTCTGTATTCTTATTACACTAAGATGCATATTAAATTCTTATGGTTTGATTAATTATTAGCATTATGAGAATAAAACATTGATGGTGACATGCGTCAAGGAGTTACAATTACAGAAGACTGTTGGGGAAATTGTAGTTCGAGATCGAAGGTAATAAAATTAAAGAACATCTGTATTACGGAAAACCACATGGTCATTAAAAAAGAATTTACCATAATTTATGTTATGATGCGGTTATCTGAAAATACGCCCCTATCCTATTTACCCTAGCTCTCCTCACCTACCCGCTATACGGGTAACTTGCACAAAATCTCCTTAATACGTGTGTTGACGATAAATTATGACAAGCGTATAACTGTATAAATCTTTTATATGAGGCGAGATATGAAGAAATTTTTGACGGCAATAGCCGTATTAGTAGTAAGTAACACCACTTATGCGATGGGTGAACGCCCAGAGCCTAATCCAGATGTGGAGTGTTTTAAGGAAGATAGAATTCTGGTGCAGTTAGGTGAACGAGTTTTTCTAGTTCCGTGGAAAGATGCCTCTTTTAGACGAGTCACTGAGATGCCTGCTCACGTGGATAATCAATGTCGTTTTAAATGGGAGAAGGTTGTCCCTGTTAATCTTATTCGACTTTCTAGCTATGGTCAAAAATTTCATCCAGTCGAACTTTTTGATTATGCGTGGTATCAAAACCCTGTTCTGAAGAAAACAGGAAAGCCTCTTATGCCCTCTATGGGTTTTGGATTGACGTGGTTGGATAAACCCTATGAACCAGAAACGCTTGAAGAAATGATGCAGGCGGATATCAAAGATGAGATTAGTGACTATAACTCTGGAAAGAAAAGATGGGAAGAACGTGAAGAAGCACGTAAAAAAATGACTCCTGAACAACACACTAAAATACAAGAGCCAGAAGTGAAAGACCCTTACAATGATACGGGTAAGCTTAAAAGATTGAGAAATATGGAACAAGGCAAAATCACGTTGAAAACGGCTCGTAAAAAAGACGGATTCTATGAGTTACCTACCATAAGTCCATATAGTACTTATTATTATGGTTATACTCCGGAGCTAAAACTCCCTATTAGGCTTATGTGTAAACCTGACAATGTTTGTTCTGCTAAAGTAGTTTTAGATAAGCATTTACGATTTTCAGGAAGTGCTAGAAGCAACCGGCACAAAAAAAACAAGTTTATTGATGATTTAAATGCCTATGCCAAAGAACACGAAACGGCGATTAAAGAAATATTGTGGATGGAGAAGCAAGCCACTGAATTATTGAATAAAGAATCTATTAGAGGAGAGTAAATCAATGGTATTTAATCCGATTACTAAAGTAATTGAAGTAGGCAAAGCCGATCAAATAAGGGCTATGATTAATTCTGAGATTAATGTTAATCCCAATTTGGCGAACCGATCTTATGTGGATATTTATGAAGAAATTCTTCGTTATATTTCTGTTCCAGCGGATTCAAATACTCCCATTAATCAATTAGAAAAAATTGCCATTGCGGATGGCTCATACGATCACGCATACACACAAACATGGCTATTTATTAAACAGGCTGTAGATATTAATAGTCCGAATGGACAAACGGCCAGTAAAGCTATTCGTGAATATACGTTTAAAACCTATGAAACATTTTTTGGAGAAGAATATGGTGGAAAAACCACTGAGGCGGATGGTATAGCTTGGATGCAGGAAATCTCCAATGCTATTGCAGATGCTGTAGTTAAAGGCATGTTCACGAGTGATAAAGATATAAAAGATAATCCATCCGTTAAGTTACCTAGTTCACTGGATGGAACTAATGGGCAGCTATCACTTTTGAAAGATATTATAGAAGCAGATGCCGTGACTGCTGCAACAGAATATTATGCTGATGAGTTTGGAGTTTGGGCAGGCAATGCCTTCTTTGTCGCAGCAGGAGATTCCAGAGCATTCAACTCACATCTGCTCCATGATGGAAATCATGATGATAATTTCAATCATAATACCGATGATACCTATGACTTGCTTGCGGCTTCTAAAGCAATTTTAGAGTTGGGCGGAGAGTTAAGTTTCTTAGATTCAATCAAACTATTTGGTACTAATGTGTGGCAGGCTAATTCTTTGTCTCATTTAATAGCAGCCGCGAGTAATGCAGATACATTTCTTGAAAATGCCTACGATAAATCGGGTGGAATTGAATTTTCTCAAATCAGACCTTGGAACTTAAACTTAGGAACAATTGAAACAGATTTAATTTACGACGAAGACAATGAGGTTTTGGATTTAATCAATGTCATAAACCTAGCTCCAACCCTAGTTAATGCCTTCTTTAACTTTGTTGCTGGAACAGGACAAATGACAATTATCAATGCAGGTCGAGGCGATGATACGATTATAATCACCAGTGGTAATGATATTATCGATGGCGGCGATGGTACTGATACAGTTGTTTATTCTGGCACTTATAATACCAAAATAAATTTAGAAGAAGGCTATGCCATAATTGATGATTTTTTGGGAGAAACAATAGATCAACTATACCGTATCGAGAATGCTAAAGGATCATATGGTAATGATACCATTACGGGAAATACTGAAAATAATGAAATAATCGGTCATGCAGGAACAGATACTTTCGAAATGAATGGTGATTTTGGTGATGACATCATCTTTGACAATGGTGGAGTTTTGCTAATTGATGGACAAACACCAATCCTGAACGCCGATGGGAATTTACTTCAAGTTGGTTCTGGCGCGGATAAGCGTGAGTTTAAGTTCGGACTTGTAGAGGAAGTAACAACATCACTTAGTGCAGACCCTATTCCGGGTGACCATCTGTTGTTAAAAGAATGGGATTCAAATACTCGCACAGAATTACCAAATACCATTGCTGTTCTTGATTATTTTACCTTTAAGGCGGATTGGAACTTCTCAGTAAGTGATGCAAACATCATAGAAGGTGACAATAATTATAATTACCTTATTGGCACTAGCAGCCATGACCATATTATTGCTAAAGCAGGTTTCTTGGATGTTTTAGCGGGGCTTGGCGGGCATGATCGCTTGGTCGGTGGTAATGGCGCGGACATTATGGATGGCGGTGAAGGTTTTGATACCTATGTCTATCACAGTATTTCTGATAGCTTCAAAACGCCTACATCAGACGATACATATGATAGCATTGTCACTTTCGTTCAGGGTGAAGATAAGATCGATGTAACAGGGCTTGGCTTTGCAGACATTAAGGCAGTAGGAACAGGTGCATCAAATGATCTAGAATTTGAACATATAACAACATCTACAGGAGCTTTAAAAACTGCTGTCAGTAGTAATTTTACCAATTTCTATCTAGAAATTAATGGTCACATCAACCTACTTGATTTGGATTTCATTGGCCTTGCAGATGAATCACTTACGTTAGTTGGTACTCATGATTCAAACGACTACACCGACAGTGCCTTTGATGACAACATCACTACTCTCGGTGGGAATGATACTGCTCATTTGAACGGTGGTAATGACATTTTCAACGCGGGAGAAGGTTCTGCGGATAAGGCGGTTTATGCGGCGACTTCGGCGAATTATACGCTTAGCACTTTAACGGCACAGGATATTACCGTCACGGATGATGTGGGGTCTGATGGAGTGGATAGTTTGACCAATGTCGAGATATTGGAATTTTCGAATATGACGCTTTATTGGAATGGCACGACTTGGAATGGTACCGAACCGGATCATGCCCCTAATGCGGGGAATGAAAGTGTGATCACCGACTTTGAGCATGCGGTGACGGTGGATGTGTTGTTCAATGATTCGGATATTGAGGATGAGTCCTTTAACAGCGGTAGTTTGTCGATTGATACGAACCCTGCGAATGGGGTAGTGGCAATCAATAATAATGGTACGATTACCTACACACCAAATAATAGTTTCAGTGGTTCTGATAGCTTTATCTACACACTGACAGATAGTGCAGGTGGAACGGACACGGCGTCGGTATATATTGCGGTGGGAGCTGCTCCTGCGAATGTCGATCCAGTTGCGGGCGATGATACGGTAACGGTGGGGTATGAAACTGCGACCACGATTGCAGTTCTGAGCAATGATACCGATGATAGCACATTAGACGGGAGCCACATCACGATTGATGCTGATCCTGCAAATGGTACGTTGATAGTGAATGCAGATGGAACGATTACCTATACGCCGGATGCTGCATATGATGGGGTGGATAGCTTTGATTATACAATCACTGATCCATCTGGGTCTTCTGATACGGCAACAGTGAGTATTACAGTCAGCCCTGAGCCAAGCAATTATGCGCCGTTTGCGGAGAATGATACGGCTGTTGTGGATAGAGATAGTTCTGTAGATATTGCGGTGCTTGGCAATGACACGGATACAGAAGATACGACCTTTACCAATAGTAATCTGTCGATTGATACAAATCCTGTCAATGGTTCTGTATCGGTCAATAGCAACGGCACGATAGCCTATACGCCGACTACAGGGTATGTGGGAGTAGATAGCTTCACTTATACCCTGACTGATAGCGGTGGAGAAACGGATACTGCAACGGTAAATGTGACCGTTCAGGCAGCGGTTGATCCGAATGCTACGGCAACACATACAGGCGATGCGAATAACAACAATATCACATCAGGCAGTGCCAATGATACACTACTTGGTCTGGATGGTAACGATACATTGTACGGCGTTGCAGGTGACGATCAGCTTGTGGGTGGACTAGGCGATGATACGCTCAAAGGCTACTCAGGAAATGACACCTATATTTGGGCCTCAGGTGATGGGAATGATCGAGTCCAAGAATCGTATGTCTCTGGTAGCGGAACGGATACACTCCATTTTGCAGGCGGAATTACCTTATCCGACTTAAATATCTATGGCTATACCGGCCGTGATCTAAAAGTAGAGCATGTTCCAACGGGTGAAACTATTACCATTCAGTATCAGTACAGTAATTATACGCATTATCGTGTGGAATCTCTTTCGTTTGATGATGGTTCAAGCTTCAACTTGCTGCAAGGGATGACGTGGCAAGGTGATACGGCTAGCCAGCGTTTAGATGCAGGCATTTATGATGATTCTCTGCGCGGTGGTCAGGGCAATGACACTGTATTAGGCAATGCAGGTAACGATACATTATATGGCGATCTAGGCAATGATTCTGTCTATGGTGGGTATGACGATGATACTTATGTGTGGCGCTCTGGCGATGGTGATGATTTGCTCATTGAAAGCAACTCAGGCGGCACAGACACATTGCTTCTAACGGGCGGTATTACGCTTAGTGATGTGAATGTTTATGGTTATACCAGCCATGATATGCGTGTGGAATATATCCCAACAGGTGAAATCATTACCCTCCAGAATGTGCATTATAGTGATGCCGATTATCGTATTGAAACGCTTACTTTCGACGATGGCAGTAGCTATAACTTCGATCAAGCAGCTCTTTGGTTAGGTGGCGTGGATAATCAATCCCTTAAAGGCAGTATTTATAATGATACGATGCGTGGTGGTAAGGATAACGATACGATAAATGGAGATGCAGGCGATGATACACTCTATGGTGATCTGGGCGATGATACGGTGTATGGTTCTACAGGTGATGATACTTATGTATGGGAAGCTGGTCGTGGCAATGATCTATTTATTGAGCAGAACTACACAGGCAGTGGCACGGATACAGTATACCTAAAAGGCGGTATTACCTTTAGCGATCTGCATATCTATGGCTATACCAGCCATGATCTACGTATAGAACATACGCCAACCGGTGAAATTATTACTCTACAAAACCTACATTACAGCGATACAGACTATCACATTGAGTTCTTAAGCTTTGATGATGGCACAACGTACGATCTTCAAACGGGTGTACAGTGGCTTGGTGGTGTTGGAAACCAACATCTTCAGGGCAGCATCTATGATGATTCTATGTTTGGTGGAAAAGATAATGATACATTGAGCGGCGATGCAGGTGATGATACTTTATCGGGCGATTTGGGTAATGACTCGCTAAAAGGCGCAACAGGGAATGATACTTATCTATGGAAAGCTGGCGATGGTAATGACATTTTTGCTGAGCAAAGCAATAGCGGTAGCACAGGAGATATCATCTTTTTAACGGGCGGCATTACGCTCGCTGACTTGGATATATACGGCACCACAAGTCACGACGTAAAAGTGGTTTACACCCCAACGGGCGAAACATTCACCATTCAGAATCACCTGCATAGTGATGTGGACTACCATATCGAAACACTGCAATTTGATAATGGCACAACCTACAATTTGGAACAAGGCGTAGAAGTACGCGGTGGCACAAGTGGCGATAATCTAGATGGCGGCGCATATAACGACACCATGCTTGGGGGTGGCGGTAATGACACCTTGGAAGGGCTTGGAGGTGATGATGTATTTGAAGGTGGAGTCGGTGCTGATAGACTCTATGGCGGTGTTGGTGATGATACATATGTGTGGGAATCAGGTGATGGAAACGATCTCATCTATGAGCAAAACTACACAGGAAGCGGATCGGACACATTGCACCTAATAGGTGGAATCGTAGCAGCCGACGTAACCTTCTCACAAACCGGAAATGACCTGCTAGTAACCTACACCCCAACCGGAGAATCCATCCGCATAGACAACCAATATGTGAGTGATACTGACTACCACGTAGAGACATTGTTGTTTGATAATGGCAGCACGGTGGATCTTCTGGGAGTGTAGAGGCATAGCCCCTATTTAGAAAAGGAAGAATAAGTTTTATCAGCGCCTATAGATCAATGAGATTTATGTATATTTACGCATGACAAACATTGAAATATTAGTGTTTATAGCATCATGTATAGGGTTTCTCACGGGGTTAATCTCACTTATCGCTACGGTGAAAATCATGCACGAGGGCAGGAACTCTACGTTACAAAATGATCAAATTGTTTCTATCAGTGAAGACGTTAAATTATCTGCATTTAATGGTTCTAATACATTACTTGTAGGTAGTGGCGAGGATAAATCCTGACAGATTCAAATGACAATGAAGTATCTTTCTTTTAACCTCTCTCTACCTTACTAAACATATTCTTAATAAGCTATCTCTTTTCAATGGAAGCTACCCTCTTTCCATTGTATATAGACGTATTTTTAATAATATATGCAATATAATGATTATAGAAAGATATCACCGCCGAAACACTACGGTTAAACCACATTTCTATTACGGTTAACATATTGATTTTTAATATTTTAACCACAATAATTCAATCACCTGTAAGGGCAATTTGACGTTTTTCGCCTTGCCACCATCCATGTAACAAGCAAAAAAACTGTTTTTTTCTTTCATTTTAAAGGGTTTAGAGTGTTAAAATTCATCTTTTTTTAAGCCATTTCTTCTGACTATCTTAATGAATACCAATCGATTACATTATTTGTTTTATCAATAATTTATTAAAAACACGTATTATGAATGCAAAACGTTATTTTTTAGGATTTCTTTTTATAATTTTATCAAGCTACATATTAAGTAGTTGCGAAGAAACGGAGATTCACGAAGAAACCAGAGAGGATGAAACTACAGAGCTTAAAACATATGCTGTTGAGCGACCTAAAATTAAAAGACCAGGAGACAGCAACTAAGAACAAAAAAGCAGCCTCTTTTGAGGTATATATTGGCACATTTCTCATCGTGTTATCAGGAGTGATACTATATCTCGATAAGATTTTCCAGATCATCGGATTTTCAGTTGACATTCAGGATGACTATTATGATTTCACTACATTTATATGGGTCATGTGCCAGTCAATATCGCCACTTATTATCATTCTGGTTCTTGGCACGAATCTCAAACCCTTACGTATAAGTTACACAATCCCTCTTTATTGTTATTGCCTTCAAATTTATTACATATTCTTTGATTTGGATGTGATCGACGATAAGCACTACACCCCGTATTATGCCATAGTAACTACCATTTTAATGTACTTCATTATGGTAGGACTAAGGCTTTTGTTTAATTATTGGAATTCATTAAAGCAGACTGAGATTGAAATTTTGCAATCTATTGTGGATTCTGATGAAGTTTTACTAAAAGAAAACGGTATTATCTTAGATGAAGAACTTGGTTAAATTAAAGATAGCGGTTGAAGAACTCAAGCTGCTTAAGGAAACGGGGCACATGAGTGAAGAAACTTACAACAGAGAATTAAGGAAAGTCTATCACGAATTCAGAAAACTGAAGAAACAATCTCTTGAGCAGGAATTGTATCAAGAGGTAGTCGAAATTACCATACAACCATTGCGGTTAATTACGCCTTCTTAACGGACTTATCACTATCACGTAATAGTGTTTTATCTTGCAAACGTTGATCGGATTCTTGGATTTCTTGTTTGAGACCTTCTTCAAACATTTTCTCATCAACTTTGCTTAACAATTTCTCCATGATATCCTCTAACCTACCAATACGTGTATCAATAATAGTCTGAACAAAATTCTCTAGTTCCAGAATGGAATCGATTTGTAAATTGGTATCGTCATTCTCTTCCCTATGTGTATTGATAAGTTGTACCAATTGACTGACAAGATTACGTGAATCTATCCCGAAAGAACGATTTTCATGATTTGGTAATGCAGATACACCGGATGGTATTTCTTTTCCATCTATAATAAAATCGTATGAAATATTAAATTTACGTCTAACAATCTTTAACGTTTCGATGGATGGAAGTATTTTATCACTCTCAATCTGCGATAATGGGGATTGTTTCATCCCAATAGCCTCTGCAAACTGAGCTTGTGTCATGTCAGCCTGTTTGCGAATGAGTTTGATTCGTGATCCTATCGACATATTTTTATTAATTATTTTAATATTTTATTTTGATAATATTAATTTTACGTATATATTTGATTCATGTTCTGACGATGTACTCTAAATTGTTTCCTCCGAAACCAGAATGCATCTATTTTTAGCACAGTGAATTTCCCCATTATTTGCATACTATACCAAGATAGCAAATCGCAAGGAATATACACATTTTAAGCAAATAATATGCTCCCAATAACTAGATGTTTGGTTGCATTATGGCTTTCCGTAAAGCTAGATAAAATTTTACACATGAAGTACTTGCACAACAAATTGACTATAAGCAATATAAAAAACACTCTGGTAGACAATTTATGTGTATTTCTTCAAACATATTAACCATAAAGCCCTGATTAATGGAAAATCTAGAATTCGATAAGCAACGTCATTACTTTCTAGCAGAGATCGTGCAATATGTTGAGGTAGAGAAGGATGAATTTTTACAACGTGTTGCCAATAAGGAATGTTATGAATTGACAATCTATAATTGGACGATGCGCTTATTTGACAAAGGAACCTCTATAGAAGATGCGATTCATCTTATTCATAGAGCAAGGCGATTCGTTCTGATTAATAGAACCTACCGCTCATTTTCTTATCCTGTAGATATATCCATTGAAAACATCCATACCATGTTGAATGAATATCCCAAATATAATCAGCTTTCCTCTAATAAGAAGCAAATCGTACAGCAAAAGATTGCCGAAAAGTTTGACCAGAAGGCGCGTCTTGAAGCCATAGAGCAGGTATTGAAAAAAATGCATCTCGAAGGGAGATTAGAACCTGACAATAACAAGAGAGGCATATTCACAGCAACATTGCTACGTTTTAAAGACAGTATCATGAAATGGAAATGCATTGAATATTGGCAAAAGAAAAATCGTTCACAATAAAATGACAGATAAAAACGCACATAAGTTGAGTTTGTGTAATTACCCCGTGAAGGATATCGGGTGCTTTATGACTTTAGCCTCATTTACAGGCATAAAGTATCCTGATATCATTTTATTAACAGTTTAGTTGAATGTGACCAGCCTCAATGAATCATGAACACCTACTTATTGCTATAGTAATTAACGTTTAAAACCATTCTATGCATCTTATCAAACAATTACGCCTCATTGAACGAGTAGATCAACTGACTCGTTTAAAAGCTACAGGTACTCCGAACAAGCTTGCTTCCAGACTAGAAATATCCAAAACCACATTATATCGACTCATCACTGCGATGCGGGATATGGATGCCCCTATTTGTTATGACGATAAACTTCAAAGTTTTGTGTATGAGGAGAAGGTCGCATTTACATTTGGCTTTCATTCTGAATCGAAGTTAATATCTTATCTTGGTATACAAGGGAGAACATTCAGTCAAAACTGAGGCTTTGATCGGTAATACCAAACGCCTTATCGAAAAGATTACTGGAAGGGGTGAATCCCCCTCTCTTGAAATTTGGAAGATAGCATTCAGAAGATTAAATTTGTTTAATTCTTAAACCTGACCAACTTGAATAAAATAGTAGCATTACTCATTGCAATAAACCTCTTCTCTACGGTTAGAGTAAACGCGCAACATTTACCCGATATAGTACCAAATACACCTTCTGCAAGTGGTATCACCGATTATAGCAAGCAAAATTATGCAAGCCCAAATAATTCTGTATACCGAACTATGAATGTCAATCAACGTAATGCGATGTTACGTTCTGAAGTAGATCAACAGATAGATGCACAGGCCCAAGCAGAAGAAAGAGCAAGAGCCATTATTAATGATGCGATGAGTTCTTTGCCAAAACGATATCGTTTACCGTCTAAAGGAAACAAAACAGGAGCAGATACTTATCGCAGCGCATTAGCAAAGCTTCAACACATGTCAGACCGGTCATTTTCTATCAAGAAAGCTACATTTATTGTAGAAAATGCATTTTTCGAGAACAAAAAAAACTATGCAGAATTTGACAAAACTATTGAACAAACGGGGGATTTCTTACGAACTAAAATGCAGGAACTTGGATATGATGACTCGAATAACCTTGCCAAGAATTTTCTATTGTTTCAATTTTTCTCAGACACATTGGCGATAGAATCTAAACAGCTAAAGCATTTACCTCTTGCATACGATTTTGAAGATTATATGGGTAAGGACGATTGGACGAAAATGTTTGTCAGCAAGTTACTGGAAACAGGCAAAGGACAATGTAACTCATTACCACAACTTTATTTAATATTGGCAGAAGAAATAGGAGCTGAAGCACGTTTAAGTCTGTCTCCTAATCATAGCTATATCAAGTTTCAAGATGATGCTAAACGCAAGTGGTATAATGTCGAATTGACCAATGGTATGCTAACGACTGATGCATTTATTCTTCAATCGGGTTATATTAAAGCAGAGGCGTTGCAAAACAAAATCTTTATGCATCCATTAACAGATAAACAGTTATTGTCGCAACAATTAGTAAATCTGGGATTGGGATATATTCGTAAATATAGTTATGACGAGATGGTGCCTGAGATAGTCGGTAAAGCATTAGAATTAAACCCACATAATGTCAATGCACAGCTTGTGAAAGCAAACTATGACACGTTTAAGCTGCAATATGCCCTACAAGAACTAGGGATTTCAAAGGAGAATTTTTCACAAATTAAACATTATCCATTTGCTGTAGAGCTTTATCATAATGTGATGAACCAATACAAACAAGTAGATGCACTAGGCTATCAGCAGATGCCAGAAGAAGCCTATCAACAATGGTTGCATTCTGTGAAAGGGAAACAAAATAAGCAATATAATAAGGATTTAAAATCAACCATCAAAACCCATATATCCGTTAAACAATAATGATACGAAACTTAGTATTTATTTTACTCATAGGCTCAGGTGTTGCCGTCCAATCGCAGGATAGAAAAACACTCTATAACAATACTCTGGACGAGTTGCATTGTGTGTTAAAAGATTCTTGTACACTCAGCTTCAAAAAAGCAGTGATGCAAGTGGAGAATGCCTATCTTCATGGGACATTAGATACTATCGCATTTAATGATGATATTGCGCTATTAAAGCAGTTAGCAAATACGTTAGTTGCCAACAAGAATTTACAATATTCTGAACGCGACAGTTTGAAAGTGAAAGAATATGCAGCCATATTCTCAGTCATTACAGATACGATTCCCATCGTTATGGAAGATGGATTATTGTATGATTACATACCTTACGGTTATGATTTTGAAGATATTTGGGGCATCAAAAGCTGGAAAAACATGTTTGTGTCCAAGCTGCTTGAAACACGCAAAGGTAATTGCCATTCCCTGCCTTATCTCTATAAAATTCTGGCAGAAGAAATGGAAGTAGATGCACATCTGGCACTTGCCCCTAATCATGTATACATCAAGCACAAGAACTTAAAAGATGGTTGGTATAACACTGAGCTAACCAGCGGCATTTTTCCAATGGATGCATGGTTAATGGCTTCGGGTTATATCCATCTGGATGCTATTAGCAATAAACTCTATATGGAAGCACTTGATGATAAGCAGAGTATTGCCATGTGTGTTATTGATCTGGCTGAAGGATACAACAGAGCATTTCCTGCAAATGACGGTTTATTTGTGTTTAAAGCCTGTCAAATTGCTTTGAAATACTACCCTCATTATATTAATGGAAGAATCTTGCTAGCTGAAACTAAAAAGAAAATGTTTGAGCAGCAGGTAGAAGATAAGTTTGGTACATTTACCAAAGAAGTTTACAAAGATGAGCGTTTCAAAGCTATGTTTTTGGACATGCAAAATGACTATGCCTCTATCCATCAATCAGGCTATCGAAGAA
This sequence comes from Aquimarina sp. MAR_2010_214, assembly GCF_002846555.1. Classification (NCBI taxonomy): domain Bacteria; kingdom Pseudomonadati; phylum Bacteroidota; class Flavobacteriia; order Flavobacteriales; family Flavobacteriaceae; genus Aquimarina; species Aquimarina sp. MAR_2010_214. Next base: position 3,301,820 of record NZ_PJMS01000001.1, on the reverse strand, counting down.
TGCCGGAAAAAATGTATTTGCAATGGCTCACTTCTTTAAACGAGGAACGCGCCAGATATGAAAATAAGAAAATCACTAACCATAAATAATAACAACTATGAGAAGAGTTATCCTTTTCTTTTTATGTACAATAGCCACCACTCACCTTGCTTTTTCGCAAAATCCTTTTGAAGAATTTAATTATCAACCAAAAATGGGAACGCTGAGTAAAGGCAAATACATTGAGCATTTTGACAATGACAGTATCGTACGTATTGGCAGTGTTCTGTTTAACACCTATAATCACCAAATAAGTGCCTTTGCGGTTGAAGACACTCTTTATTCAGAAGCTACACTCGATCCAACAGTTATGAGTAGGTGGATGAATCCTGATCCATTGTCGGATGAGTTCCCTGATAAATCACCCTATAATTTTGTGAATAACAATCCAATTCGTTACGTTGATCCACTTGGACTAGCCCCTGAAGATGTTATCATTCAAGGAGATAAAGAGTTCAGAGATGCAGCATTTGCCAACTTGCAATCACTTACAGATAGTCAACTGGCGATGGATAAGAACGGTAATGTTACGATTGTAGAATCTGGTTGCAACAGTGGATGTAATGAAGGTCAAAACCTAGTTGATGGATTAGTAAGTAGTGATAAAGTGGTAACGATTGTGAATTCTCCTGATGATAAAAACCATACTATACCTTTTGATCAGGAAGGGGCTGTAACAACCAATGAAGGTGATTCCACTGTTGAATTTAATCCTAACAATACTAATTCTGGAGTGGATGTTAGTGGAAACAAAAACCGACCTTCTGAAATAGGATTAGCACACGAACTGGGACATTCCAGAGATATTGCTAACGGTACAGAACCGATTGGCGCATCAAATTTTGTAACGCCTTTCAAAGATTTGCCCGATAGTGAGAGATTTCAGCAGGGTAGTTTTATTAATAATACGCTTCGACAATTAACAAAACGAGAAGCAAAAATTCGTAATAGCGTTGAGAATCCAATAAGACGGGAAAGAGGATTAAAAGCCCGAAAGATGGTAAAACTTAAAAACTTTAGATATGAATCAAAATATTAATTTCATAATACTGAATTTACTACTTGTTATTCTAACAAGTAGTTGTCAGAAGCAGTATAATGCTGAATCCTTTGAAATAGATTTAAGTGCCACTAACACCGTTAAGACAAATGACTACTGTCTACGTATTTTTGAAAAAATTTATGGTATCGATTCTCTGAAGCTAAAAAAATATAGATACGTAGAAGGTATAATAAACAGATTCATTGTTGATAATAAAGGGCAAAAACAAGAACGCTTATTATACATTAGAATTGATAAAGAAGGGGAAGTGTACGAAACAACATCGCTGGGTATGAGAGTTATTAAAGATAATGATGTAGTAGTCACAAGATATGATTGGAAAGATAAACAACCTGCACCAGTTCATAAGAAATTGAAACAGTTCGGTATGAAGGAATTTGATGGTTTCTTACAAAAAAACACTGGTGTTTTAAAGCGGCATAGAAGATATAATGTACTCATTTTTGATTTTAAGAACAACAATTCGTGTAAATGCAAATTCCTGAATAACCTTCCAAATATCGACATAAGGTCTATAGAAAACATGTCTTTCTTTGACCAATTCTTGGATTGAGTACAATAAATGATTGAAAATTTTAAATACATATTGATACCATTTATTGTACTAGCCGTAAGCTGCGATAAAAAACAAAATAAAGAACTATTTGAGGTCGGATATGGCATAAACGAGGTTATTAAAAATAACGAGAAATGCCTAAGAATCTTTGAAATGGGATATGGTGTTGATTCCTTACATGTCAAAACTCAACCTTATGTGGGGAGCTTACTTAATAGGTATATAGAATACAATGCCAGAGAGAAGCAAGAAAGGGTGTTCTTTCTGAGGCTCGATCAATCTGGAGAAATATCTGAAAGCGTTACTTTCTGGATAAGAGTGTTATCAGATAAAGCCATTATTACGAAATATTATTATGATGAAAAAGATCTAACCCAAACGAAAACCATTCAACATTTTGATATGAGTGCATTTGAGGACTTCTTAAACAAAAACGAAACCCAAAATAATGCCTTTGCGTTTAACAAAATGCTGTTGATTGATATTCCGAACACTAAATCCTGTTCGTGTAAGTTTTTCGGAAAGATTAATTTTAGCATCAATGATTTAAAGGATTTGTCACTATTTGATCAATTCTCGGACTAAGTAAGAAAAATAGCATTAAAAATAAAGAGAAATCCTAAACCACATAAAAAGCAACGAGAGATCAAGTAATGCAAAAAGGGCTAGAAATAACAAAGAAATATGGAGGATTATAACCACATTCAATACGATGAAAAAATGAAGTTCTACGAACTGAGTGTAGGACAAAGCTCGCGTGCAATGATCTTGGATGCGACATTCAAGGATGATTTTTATGTCGTTAGTTCAGGTATAGTGAATTATGTTGACCACGTAGTGAAAACTAAAAAAGGTATGGGTAAACGTTTATACGATGTACTAGCTTTTAATGATGGTATGAATAAGGTGATTTCTGATAAATTGCTTACCCTTTTAAGAGAACATAGTGTGATCGGTTTTAAAACCTATCCCGTAGAGATTAAAGGCGTAAAAGAAAAATATCACGGTTTTCAGGTAATAGGTAGGTCAGGTAAATATATCCAACCAGAGAAAAAAGAAGATAGTGAAGACTATTCTTTTGTCGGGGTAAAATTTGACCCTGAAACGTGGGACGGTTCCGACGTCTTTTTTCCAGAGGGAACAGCAGCATTAACAATAACTCCAAGAGTTAAAGAAATCCTAGAATCAAGTGATATAACCAATATAGAGATTAAACACATAAAAGATTCTATGGGGTTTTATTAGCCAATTTATAATTACCCTACATGAACATAAATAACGATTTTGAAACTTTCGCAAATGAAATTGCGTGGTTTATACAGCCATCTGACAAAGTGTTTATCACAAAGAACAATGAGGAGTTAGAAACAAGTCAGGAATTTAAGGATCTGTTCCCTACTCTATCGATATTGATAGAGAAAGCACGAAAGACTGTTGCAACCATTAATGATCAGAAATACACATTATTTGCATGGGATGATCTAGAGGGTGTAAAGTGCGGTTGGTTCTGCAAAATGGAAGATGAAGCTTCTTTTCCCAATGAGTTAATCTCAGAACACAAAATGTTACTAGCCAATATAGGCGGTATACAGGAATCATTTAATGATTTTGAAGAGTTTAGCGAGACTGAGCTTTTTACTGACAATCAGAACTTTCTTTTTATTGGCTCAGAATGCAAAAAAGGTTTAGATGGCTGGAATGACTACTATTCTGAAAGCTGTGAAGAAGAAGGTTTAAAAGAAATCGATTATTCCAATATGGTTTCATTTGTGAATGAAGCTAATGGCACCTTGACTATGTATGATACGACTACCAAAGAAGTTCTATTATTCTCTCATGACCATTGCTTTGACAATGTTATCTGTCTTGAAAATCAGCCAGAATATACATTCCATACATTCAAGGGCGTAGATAATTTTGTTGATTATGTAGAGGAACTTGCTCAACAATGGACTAATCATATCAAATAATACAATTCATTTACCTCCAAGCAATTCAGGCTGAATAACCTGCAAAGCTGACTTTTTTTGCCGTAAAGAAGGACGGTTCTTTCATCTATTTCCTACCTCAAGTACCGCTGACAAAAATCTCCAGATACGCTATCGCGCACTCGTATTTTTGTAACCGCCACTTGCCCTCTTTCGGGCAAAAACCGCTCCGCTAAGTGGAAGCGCAGGACATTCAACCTGTTTCACTTAAAGGAGTACTACATGAAAACTACTGATGTTCCACATGATTTTAGACCATTTTACCAACTATTCCGAAAACTAGAATATAGGCACGATTACTCTACTGTGTTTGATGACTTTCTATCAGCCATGATGAATTACTTTACACCTCCCAATATTGATAATTTCAATGTCAGCATATTTGACAAATACACCAAAGATGAGCGTTTATTGATTGGTTCTATGATTCCTGAAATCATGCAGCTATTTCACCAGAAAATCGATACAGAAGAACTCAAATGGTTTGATTTGTTTGGAGCGTTCTATGAAGCACTGGCAAGCCGTAGCAAAAAATCTGGTTTGGGCCAATTCTTCACACCGGAACCTATCGTTGACTTAATGACTCTAATACAATCGAGCAAAGGCGAAGACTTAACAGGCAAGGGAATTACCATGAGTGACCCCACTTGCGGCTCTGGTCGCTTCCTAATCGCATTTCAAGGACATTTCCCAGGTAACTATACTTATGCAGAAGACATTGATCCTATCTGCTGCAAGATGACTTGCATTAATATGATGCTACATGGCTGTGAAGGTGAAGTAGTACAGCATAATGCACTCAATCCAGATGACTATCAACGAGGCTGGAAGATTAATCATAACATTCGTATCTACGGGCTACCAAGTATCACCCCCATTAAGAAAGAGCAAAGCACTATCTACCAGATGTGGCAAAATCAAAAAGCCAAATATGCAGAAGAAAAGGCTGAAACAGATCGTCAAGCTGAAGAAGAACTAATTCGCACTGTAGGCAAGCAGACTGATCTATTCGCCATATTTGATGAGGGGGATTGATGCTCCCTAGTTTCTTTTTAAAACGAAAACCCCACTCCTGCACTAATGATGTAAAATAATCCATCATCTTCAGACACAGGTAACTTTTCAAAAGTGACAGTACCTCCTTGGCTTGCAACCTGTCTGTATAATGGATAATCTTCATTGGGAGTTATATCCTTATTCCAGAATCTTCCTGAAACAAAAATCTTCCAGCCATAATTTCGATCATTCTTATCTTTGGTGGTATAGAGATACCCAATTTTTGCAAGTCCATAGATGCTGCCATTGATTTTGGTAACATCTTTAATTTTGTCATCTGTTAATGAGAGTCCACTAGCCAAATGGTTAATTCCAGTATCATCTGATGCTTTATCATCAAATTGTATATTACTCCGTTGAAATACGTTCCATCCCGCCCCTATTTCACTGAAAAAGGATCTATATTTATATAACTGTATAATGCCTCCAACACTAGCCTGATTGTTCCATAAGATCACACCTTCATTGGAAGTCAGTGGATGAAAATCCTCGGTTGCCCCATTGATATTCTCACTGGAAACAAACACATCCATCGCATCGTTATTAAGTTGATGCTTATAAATTTCATAACCCACAAACCCATATAGTCCTATAGAGAGGTCATTTCCTAAATCTTTACTGATAATATTTCGGGCGAATACAAACTCTAGTGAGATATTTTTAATTCCTGAAGCCTTTTGACTCCATCTATCGCCCAAATCTTTTTTATAGAAAGACCATCCCACATCGAAAAACCAGTTGGTATTTGCACCACTTTTTCTAACGCCGCTTCCCTTCACCATATCAAATATGTTAATCGGTTTGAAATGTTTGTAATATTGGTTCTCTTCTCCATTTGATGCTGCAAGCATTGCCTCCCATTTGTCGATTAAGTCAAAAGTCTCTTCTATTTGCAATTCAAGTCTATCCTGCAGCTCGTCCTTAATTTTTTCTCTAACATATTTCCTGAGCCTTTGTTTGACTTCATTGTAAGTTTCTCCACTAATTTTAGATTTATTAGGAGTTTTATCTGGAGCTAATTGAATCTCAATCACTTTTTGAATCAACCCGATCAGTGCAATATCACGTAGTAAGCTATTAAATAAGTTGTTCCTGATATTTTTCACTGTACGTTCTTCCAGCTTGATCCGAAGCACAGTATTTTCATTCATATTATCCAATGAATAGCGAAGCACCTCATCTTTGAAGAGATAATCAGTCTTATTATTCTGACCGCCCTCAATGATAATGGTATAAGGCATCGACATTTTTTTATTACGATACGGTACACTTATGGCTTCGTATCTAGTTATTTGAAAATGCTGTTTGTCCCTCACCTCAATATTAACTAGGTTGCTTTGAGCAAATAGTTGAAATGGCAAAAGAAATAGGGTGACTGAAAAAAAACACGCACGAACATGGGTAGAATAAAAATACTCCATTAGATATTTTATAAGATGAAACAATATATTTAATGGGGTAATCATCTCAAAATTAACATTTTGACAAGAAACAAACTGTATTAGCTTTGTTAATGAATTGTTAACTTTTATTCCGTAAGATAGATACGCTATAACAGAATACAGAAGGCAGGATATGAGTATAGATAATGAGGTAAAACAACAAGCTTCGGATTTGGTTGTATCTTGGAAAGAGAAGAACGGTGATACTCGACCAGAATCTCGCACTCTGGATATGAAACAAAATGAATCTATGGAAGCTGCCTTTTCACAGCTAGAAAATGACAGTGAAAAAGTTCCGTTAACCCACGAAGAAATTGAAGCACAAAGAGCAAAATTCCTTGGAACAGGAGAATTTAATCCTGCATCGGGGAAATGGGAAGCGCAACTGGATCAGTTTGGTACTTTAGAATTAGTGACAGATGATTTTGATAAAACATTTGAGCAAATGTATTCTAATCAGGATCGCAATGAGAATAAAGACTGGCAAAAATACCTTGAAGCGGCTTATGCGGATGAATTAGAACGCCGTAAGTATAAATATGATGCGATGGAAGCGGAATCGATGCTCACTAACGAATATTATTTTCTTACAAAAGATGGTGAATTGGAGAAAGATTTTAATGCCTATAGTGTACAGTTTGATGAAAATGGTGAAAAACAGATACGTTACACACCATTAGGCTATGATCGATTACCTCCCGATATTAAAGCAGAATATGAAGAGTTACATGGTAGTCGTGAAAATATTGTAGGCAAATGGGTGTTTAATCCTGATGAATTAATCGAAAAACACGATACATTTGTTCATTATACACTCAATGATGAAGGTTACTCAACATGGGAAGAATACCGCGATGCGAAGCTAGGCAAACAGGAAAAAGTAACCATTGAGAATGGTCAAGATATAGACACTAATGATAAACCCCGTGAAACCCCTTCTGTTTTAGAAGAAGCTGAAAACCTTATCAAAAGATAGACATTACACCAGTGCATGTCGGTAGAAAAACTCCTCTGCGGTTTTGTGTAGATGTTCTTTTAGGATGATGTCCAACGTAATGATTGGATCATTTTCTATATCAATCAAGGATGGTTCAAATGGGTATTTGTTCCGTAATAGCTGCCGTTTGATCATCACAAACGGGTAAGCTTCTGCCTCCAGCTCACGATCTGTTGTGACACTAATGCCTGTAAATAATTCTGGAGGTTCTTCGGAATCTACAGCCACTCTATCAAATATCAGATTGGCAATCTTCTGCTTGCGGTGTTCTGCTGTGTCAATTTCCAGATGCATATGCAGATTATTGGCAAAATATTCTACCGTTCCTGTATAGTTAGTGGCTGGTAATTTATCCGATATTTTGACCTTCAGTGTTACATTGGAAAGCGAATCTATGGTCGTGGTCATAAGATACAGGCTTTTTTTGTCGGTGTAATCATTGCGGAGAATAATAAAATACTCCCCTGCAAAATGTCTGGCTTTATTGAGTCTATAATAATGCTTCTGTGGATTTTGCGGATGTGGAAAAGATAATGTGGAATATTTGCGGTTGGACAGGTAAAGCTTCTGTTCATCACTGACACCATCAAACTTTATGAAATCTTCATAACTCAGATACCCCTTCCCTATCTCATAACCCTCAAATGTGTCTGCGGGTATGTAGAACATCACCTCACGGACTGCCATATTATTAGAATCCATTGTTGTACCTGTTGGAAAGGTCGTCGAGCTAATCCCGTATAATGTATCTAACTCCTCTTCTTTGGGTAGCGGTGCTATAATACTTTTACGTTTGGTCCGGTCTTTATCTCGCATATGGATATAGAGGTGATCATTTTTGAGTGTTACCTCACCTTCATACTCGCCGTAATCTGGGCGGTCTATCCGCCAACGATTCACCGTGACGATCTGCTCTGCATCATTAAACCCAAACCACCACTGAAAGATAGCAATACGGTTCTCATCGGATATGACCCGTGAGAAAGAGTACCACGCTTTACCGCTTTCTACTTCATCCAGCTTGCGCTTCAATGTGGTATAGTTATGTCGTGTTTCTTGTTTCAATGCGAGTGCGTTGCGGTTACTGAGTTCTACCACTGTATCCGGTGTAAATGGAAATACAGGACGATCTTGGTTACGCGATAAATACACAATAGCCTCATTGACCAATTGTTGATTGGAAGATAATTGATCAGGGCTATTATTTAACTCTTGATAGAGTACCGATTTAATAGGTTTTTTAAATAACTCGTCCTCATCAGTGATCTTGATCGCTTTAAGTAGAATCGCATTAGCCATCACTGGTAATTCTAGTCCGCTGGATATAGCACCTGCATTGAGCAGCCATTGCCCGTCTGGTTTACGCCCCGCTTTTTCTGGCAGTTTGGCACAGACATAAAAGAACGGATAATCACGGTTAAACTCCAATATGAGCGTCTGATTTTCAATACGACCAATGCCTTCAAACGGTTCATCACTCCATTTGACCATAAAAGAGGCTTTGAACGCATAACCTCTACGTTTGGCAATTTTTAACCAGAGTAGACCACGCATGATATTATCAGCAGCTTCTTTGGAAGAATCGTGGAAATAGATATGCCATGCTCCTGCCAGATGTTTGGTATAGGGAATCTCACTACTATCTTTTCCGGTAATGATACGCTTGGCATCTTTGAGTGGATAGCCTAAATAGGCTGCAAGAATATAAAGCGTTTTGATCGCTACCGGTTCTTTACGAAGTACAGATCCAAGTGCTTTGGAAGTAAATAATATCTCCTCTATATCATCTTCTGTCACAACAGGACGTTTACGGCTTAACCAGTTGCGATGTTTAAAAAGAACCCGTCCATAGGGCGACCCTTCTAGTAGAAATTTTTTGACCTTCTGATGAATATCTTCGGTCTTTTCATTTAAGCTATTTAGCCCACTATTCTCAAATGATTCGTTTAAGTCATCCAGCATAAAAGCTGCAATCTTTTTACCCCGCGCTCGCCCCACAAGTGAAATGTTTAGAAGATGAATAAATATATGACACCTAAATTACTGAATATGTAACAATTATAATTCGATTTAGTACATTTTTTCCCCAAACTATTTTCCGTACCTCATATTTCAATGTCCGCCAATCCCGCATGACACAAGCCTTTAGGTGTAATATTCTTCTTCCCTTGCCACTGACACTTTTAAACAATTTTTAATGTATCGCCTTTCCCTTGATAATCAGGTTCCTTGTGATTGAAATTAATATCTCATTAAATCTGTAAAACATATGAAAACAATCACCCATTACACAATGATGCTTCTCATAGGAATGCTTTTGCTTTCTACAGCATCGATCACCGCCCAGAAAATAGACTTCTCTATCAAAGAAGTTGTAGAAGCCTTTAAAAAGGAAACGGATTGCTCCTTTTGCCTAAAGGCATTTTCTTTTGCCAAAACAATAAAACAGATCCATCGAATAGCCCATGATCTCAAAAACCTCAAGCCAAAGAAGAAACGTAAGAAACTGAAACGACTTCAAAAAACACTCGATGGTTTTATGGTGAGTAGTAACATGGAACATCAAGGTTTATCCGAGCAATTGAACCATTCTGAGGGTACAAAGCGTGAAAACACTGTTACCCGTCTGATTACACTCAAAAGCTATTCCAGAGAGATAATACGGCTCTTTGAGACATCACCTGATCTGGCAAATGAATCCACGCTACAAGAGACTAAAAAACACATGATTCAACTCCATGAAGCCATCGGAAACACATTAACACACTTAAAAAAACAGTAAGATGAAAACACATTTTTATTTAGGGTTACGAAGAACAATAGTAATCACTGCCCTATTCATATCCAGTCACATTATTGCACAAGACATCAAAGTCCCTGGCAATGATAATAAAGAACTTAGTAACGCTACAACCGTTACCATCGATGCCATTCCTGAATTATCCTATTCTGATCACCCCGCAGTATGGAATCAGGGCTGGGGCCCTCACTGCCCTGCACCGAATTCATGTGCCAGAAAAGCAAAACGATTTATCAAGAAAGAGAAATTCATTGACGGATTAGGCTATGCTGCCAGAGTTCTGGAACTGAACCCCAGAAAACGAGCAGAGCGTAAAGCATTGGAAGTGCTGACAACAGAAAATTATTCACGGGCACTTAAAGAATTTGAACAGGATTTAAAAGCACATCCTGAAATACCCGAATATCAAAACTGGCAAAGTAGCAAGGCCATGTATGACCGTATGTGGTATGCAGGTCGTTTCAATATCGTTAATGCCAAATTACAACAACTCCATCATCCTAAAGTAAATATCAAGGTCAATCCAGTGGATGCCGATATGTTAGGTAATCTCGCTACTAAACTATCAACCTACCGCACCTATGCTGCTAATGATTACTATACCGGCGGACACTATTATCTGAAACGAGGCAATGCTCAGGGGGATAAAGAACACTATAAACGTTCTGCCCTTTCTTTTCTTATTGCCAATGAATATGTCACCGACTTCAAGGATGCCAAATCACAATATGAATCAGCCAAAAAACTCGCTACCAGTACCGTGTATTTTTCAGGACATTATCACGGACATGGTGGATTTGGAGGTACTTTGGATGAGGATGTAAAAGCTGAAATCCTGCGTATGTCTGGATTTAGCCGTTTACCATTCGTGGAGATCGTCAATAGTAAAAGTGCAGATTACCATGTGAAGTTAGTCACTAACGGATTAGAGCTAGTCACAAGAGGCAAAACTTCCGACAAGCAAGAGTATAGCCGCGAAGAACCAGATACAAACGGCAAAGCCATTACTAAAAAAGCAACCATTACTACCTATTCTTCAGGATATAATGCCCGCGCCAAAGTCAATGTAGAGGTGATTGAACGTAAAACCAATAAAGTGGTCTATTCAATGATTAGTGAAAATACGTATCAATGGATCACGGTCTGGCAAAAAGGGAGTGGTGATACAGATATTGTCAAAGGTAAATATAAACGCTATCTGGGTAAGAGTGCCGATAAAGCGCCTGTTAGAAAGACCTTATATGAAAGAGCGATTGCATTATGCGCTAAAGATATTGCTCGAAAAGTCTATATCAATTTCATACGTAAAATAGGGGCTTCTCCTAGAAACTAACGCTATGAATATGATATTATGGATGGTACTCCTTCTAGGAGGGAGTACCATCACTCTGCAAGGAGATGCTAAAGCCGAAAATACAGCTCCCTCCCCTGCATTACCTGTATCATCACCCTATATCACGATGGATCGTCCAGATAATCGACCTGTGATTGGTGTATTGCCATTGAACCAGTCTAACGACCTGATTGTAGGTACGGATGAAGCTATTTATCTCTATTCTGATCATCATTATATCAAGACGTTACCTTATATGTTGTGGGAACCGATGTTTCAGGCAGGAGATTATATCTATGCTTCTGTAAATCACTATAACCGTAAGGCTATGCGTGCTAATCGGGTACTCTATAGAACACGCAATGGTAAAGATTGGCAACGTATTACCAAAGGACATAAAACTCCCGATCTGTTTGCTGTCGATATCAAAAATGACATGCTGTATGGGGCATCCCGTGATGCTGGTTATCATTCTACCTTATCCGTACTCAACATGCGTACAGGTCAGATTGCTTTACTCGGTGATAAACGTCTTAGACGCATTGAAGCGATTGGATGGTTTCAGGGAGGATTATATGTGCAGTGTGATCGCGACAAGCTTTATGTCTCACACGACGGAGGCAACACATTCACCGATATAACCAAGGATCTGGGAGGGGGTACAGAAGGTTATGGGACTATCCTTGTCAATGAACATTATCTGGTTCTATCGATAGCAGGGCATTACCTCTATGTCTTTGACGGTAAAAAATGGAAAGAAATGGCAGCCCATAAGATGAAACATGGAGCCATTAGTTTTTACCGGATACAGGCACTTAAACATCATCAATTGGTGGTAACCCAACTCAGTCGTAATCTGATCCTGGATCTGCGTACAGGGAAAGAACGTGATATCCATTTACCCAAAGTGTACAAATACTCTGCATTTACGCTAGTGGGTGATCATCTAATGGTATCGGCACAATTACCCAAGGATAATATGCTCACTATCGCATTAGGTAGTAAGGCTGCACATACGCAACAAGCAAAAGCGGCACAATTACTTAACATATCATTGGAACCAGAAAATATCTGTCAAAGGTTATTGGGAACGCATCACTATACCATGCTACCGAGCTATCGTGGAAGAGGAAGCGGTATCATTATCGATAGTAGCAGGATCTATATCAATGGTGCTAATAAGATACTGGATGTAGAAACCAAAGAACAGATCAATCAGGCTTCTTTTCATAGGGTGCGGGCATTAAAACGGGGTGCTGTTCATGGAGATTGGTTTATGGGTATTGCAGAACCCGCATCCTCCAAAACCAAAGGCGGTCATCCTTTTTTCCATTTACACCGCTCAAAAGACAAGGGCAAAACATGGGATTTGGTGACACAGAAACGGCAAGTACCTTACCATGTCGTGATAGATGATTCCTTGCAGCTTGCCTATTACCTCTCCGCTCTTACCATTGAGCGGATTGATCTAAGACCAAGCTATGAAAGCACACGCCATTTTGAAATGGTAAAAGGCACTCCCAAATCCCTCATAATTGATAAAACATCACGGTTATGGATGCAGAGTTCAGAAGGGATATTCGTTTCAAAAGCTACTGGTGGCTGGTGGCAATGCCCCCTGCCCTTCAGAGATAATCCCAGCGTGACTATTCGTGATTTTGCACTACTGGATCAGCATATGGCAGTGACCTATAAAAATCAGCTTTATGTATCACCAAATCATAAAGTGGATTGGAAAGCGACTTCCATCATTGACCCTTGCACCCATACTTCTCTGCCAGTTCGTATCGTGGGGTCTTCAGATACCCATATCATACTGGAAGATCGAATTTATGGTCATTTATGGGTCATCAACATCAACACACAATCACTTCAAAAATGTCACTTTCCCAAGACATTTGGAGCAGTACGTAAAGCCCATTATGCAAATGGTAAGCTACTGGTAGAAACCACAGGAACACCAATACAATCAACAGCAGGAAGATTTAAAAACAATATATCTCCTGCATTATTACAATATCAACTTAAATAAAAACATCATGGAAGCATTAAAATTAAATGAAAAAAAACACTTAGACGAAGCAGCACTCAATTTTACTGATAATCGCGTATTAGGCGCCATATTTATTATAGCGCAAGTCGGCTTTGTCTTTCTCAGACGGAATTTCGGGGTGCGTATCCTGAAAGTAGAAATGATCTTATTTGCATGGAGTGGCCTGATGCTAATTGCAGCACTCGCCGACTGGATTACTGATTTGCCGTTACTCGGTGCAACACTCGATTATGCGAGTTTCAGGCTCTTTGCCATTATCTATCTGGTACGCGCTATATACCATACCGTCAGGGCATATTTAAATGCAAAACAGATCCCGCATCGGTATACAAGACATTTAGGAGATAGTTATATATTTGATGTGATCAGTAAATTGGAAATGCCCTTCTTCAAAAAGAGTAGATTACGGATTAATGCCTTTGCAGAGCCGATTGCGATGTTTTTTATTGCAGAAATCGTGAAGAGAACCATTGCCCCTAATTTAGGAATTTTCCTGATGATTGTAGCGGTATGTATGCTTGTCGTGGGTATTCTGGTGATTAACAATCATAATAAAATGCGTTGGGATCAGAATGATTCCATGGTACTGGGTAATCTGACTCAGAAAAATATGAAAGATGCTAAACCATCTGCCAAGAAAAATACGGTGAGTCGTGCCAGTCGTGCTCCCTTGTCACGTAAGCAGGATCGGAATCACCCTTCCTCTTAAATAGCTCTTTTACGCCCTGCTTCTGCAGGGCTTGCTTACCGTATAATTTAAAATCCAAAAAATGATGAAGCAAGAAGGAATTTATAGCGTAGCGCAGCTTGCTGCCTACTTGAAGAGTGAGGCATATCACCTCACTTACAGACAAGGGTCTAATGATGCCTATTACAATCCCAGAAACAGGCAGTATATCTTCATACCAATATTCCATGAGCGATTATTGTCTAAAGAAGAAATTATTGAACTCTTTACGGAAAGTAAAGCCACAGATTTGCCACCAGAACTGGAATATCACCGTTTTACCTTATATCTCCATGCACGATGAAACGAAACACAGAACAACGGGTTGATAGACCGCTGGATGCGGTCATTCAGCAATATGGTGATGAGAATATCACTGCCAGAGATTTTGCCAATAACACATTAATTTTAGGAAGCCCAGGGAGTGGTAAAACGTCCGGTGTTTTGCAAAGCTTGCAAACAGGTGCATTAACCGCATCACCTCAAATGGGAGGGTTATTTAATACCGCAAAACAGGATGATTTACCAAGCATCCTGAAACCCATTACCTATACAGGAAGGCGCGATGATTGCATCATCATTAATGCACTTGGCACATATCGCCTTAACTGGCTCGAATATGCCAGACAGCAAACCCCTGAAGGCTCTAATGAAGCGATTACCGTGTTGGAGATGATGCGGGTATTTCGTGAAATGGTCAGTAAATCGGGAGCCGTATCCAAAGATCCGTTTTGGGATAATATGGTAGACAAATTTATATTATCATCGGTCATATTATTGATCTACGCCAAGGTATCATTATCGATCAAGAAGATGATTAAAATACTTCATTCCATGCCAAAAAATAGTGAGGACACCAAAGATGAGAATTTTATCGCTCGTTCTGAATTTATGTATTACCTCAATCTGGCACTGGATAATCCAGACACGAAAGACAATGATGAGTTTGATCAATGTGTGTCCTACTTCCTCGATGAAATGGTACAGCTAGATCAGCGTACTTTGAGTAATATCGTAGCCAGTATCCATTCAAATTTGTTTCCTGCTTCTATTGGCTTAATGGCTACATTATTGGATGATGTAGAATCCAATTTCTCAATGGATATGAGTTTTGACGGGAAGATCATCATTATAGACCTACCAAGCTCTGTCTATCACGAACAGGGTAATCTAGTCACATCGATGCTCATGTATTTATGGCAGAAAGATGTGATGAAACGTGACCTTTCTTTGAACAACCGAATGGTATTTAGTTTTGTGGATGAAGCGCAACTCACCATTAACAAACAGACGGTGGCATTTTCTAGTGTATGTCGTAGCCAGCAAGCCATATGTATCTATGCTTCCCAGTCATTAGCAGCGATCAAAGTACGGCTAGGGCATCACTCCGATCATTTGCTTGATCAGTTTATCAATAATTGTGGGAATATCTATATGCTGAGTTCTACCAATCCAGACACGTTAAAGTTATTCTCCGATCTGGTCGGTAAAGATTATGAAATGCGTATGGGTTTTAATGCAGGGTTGGATTCTGGCAATCATAGTGCCAATGCTTCAGAAGATTATCGCTATATATTACCGGAGCGTATATTTCGTTTACTGGCAACAGGTGGTCCCAGAAACGACTATTATGTAGAAGCGATTTTTGTATCAGCCGGACGCATTTTTGCTGAAGGGGAAACCTACCTTAGAGTAGTATTTGATCAAAAGATGCTGGAGCGTTAATCTATCGTTCCATGCCTTTTTCTTGTGCAGGTGCCGGAGTTGGTGCCTGCATTTGTTTTTGACGCAGTAAATCTTGTGTTTTCTCTGAGATATTATGACGCATATTACGGGCTTCTCTGCTGATATGCTCCTTATACCGTTCTGTTACTCGTTTGATTTGTTCCACACGTTCCTGTTTGTTCTTAGCTCCCCGTTCTGCCAATCTTTGAGTGATATTCTTTTTTTGTTGCTGATCTTGTTGTTTGTCTTTCATAACCAATGATTTATGTGTTTATTCTATACACACAAACTTCACGCCAGAAATGATGAAAGACGGATTAGGGTTTCCAGTTATCAGGATGAGCAGCAGTATGGAAAACACCGATTACATTGATATGTTTTTGTTTTCTATCGATGACGTAATGGATAGTATAAGGAAAATCATTCACTCCGGCACAATGCACATTGTCGTAAGCAACGGGTTTTATTTCAGGATATTCTGTTAATAGCTGTATGGTTTGACGGAAACGAATCAGAAAACGTTTGGATAAATTGGGGGCAATAGAGTGATACCAGCTCTGAGCTATCCCAATATGGGCTTTCGCTCCCTCGGAAATAGTAAATTGATACATTAGAATCTGGCTTCCAACTCATCTAACACGGTTGGTCCATCCAGTAATTGTTCTTTACCTTCTTCAATATTTTTGAGCCGTTTTCGTACTTCTTCTTTTTGCCACTCAGGAATCTCATACACTTCTTCTTCAATCCCCTGATATTTTTCAGTCAGGGCATTCCAATCTTCAATAGGAATGCGCACTTCCTTGGTTAAACCATTTTCATCTGTGATATATTCTAGTCCCATAAGGATTCCTTCGTTGCTCATTCATTATAGCACGGTAAAGGAATAAAGCAAAGCCCCCTGCATGGGGTACAGAGGGCTTAAAGGACGCATTCAGTAATGAATGCATCGATAGGAACTATTTATATCTACTCCTTAGCTGGTACATATCGTTTTATGGTTCCCTCAAAGAAACCAGCATTATCTTGGTAAACTTTGTCATTTACTGCCAGATAGAGTTTACCGGATTTCTGCGCAATAAAAGTGGCTTTCTTACCTACAATCTCCTTTTGTAGAAGCGACTCCTTCGATTCATCCAATATTCCAGCTATTAGAGTTCCATGATTCGCCGATTCGATATGATTATATTTCTTAAAAACATCAGGTGAAATTCCTTTTGGTGTTATATATTCTGAGGTATTGCCACATAGAATCTTACCTCTTGCTGTAATATTAACCAGCTCACCTTTATTCACATAAACGCCTGTACGGATAGCTCCATTACTTCCTTCCAACTTCCATAACTTCGAGGTGCTAAGATCATATGTATTTCCACCAAAAAGTAATTTTTTGGATCGCTTATCCTCACCATACAAATGCTTTACTTCCTCAACCGTTTTTGTGGCATCTTTCTTTACATATTTCAACAGGAACTCCTTATGGTAATCCGTCCATCCAACTATCCTGTGTAAATTAGAGTCACTGAACATGAAATAGGTCATGGGTATAGTATCAGGCAAACCGTTTTCACCCATTTTTCCAGATACTGTGTAAAAATTGAGCGTAATATTTCTCTTCGCGCACCACGCTATAAACGTCTTATTGGGATCTCTTTTTGATCTCGCTCTTGTCGTCAGAATTACTGTTAATTCGATATTCTCAGTTTTGTGTTTATTCAGGTAATCTACATAAGGCAGCATAACAAAACAAGGAATGCACCAACCTCCATTGATATGGATTATCTTGGTTTTGTTTGCTTCGGCCTTAAATAGTTTTTGGAATTGAACTTGAGTGATTTCTTCCTGTGCAGATAAGGTTGGTGTAAAGCTGTATAGAATCAAAAGGATGGTGCTAAAAACCGTGAAAGTCGTTTTTCGGATTGAGAATATATGCATATTGTAAGGTTTAGGGCTTGGGAAAATTATTTTTTACGAAAATCTATCTGAAGTGTGTCCGACATAATATTTAGCCCTGAACTGGTGATACCCGATTCAAAGATGACTGTGTACGGAGTAAATGTGATGATCTTCTTACCATTGAGATAGGTATGTGTTTCCACCCACGGAGCAAACACCATATCTTCCGCGATAGAACCTTTCACCGAGTGATCGAGGGTAAGACTTGCGGAATGCGGTTTCCCTTTTTCTGATACAGATAACAATTTCAGATAGGGAAATTGCCCGACCTCATCATATATGAGTTCCACTGCTGTAATTTTATCATTCAGGATATTGTCCTGTTTGATGGTTTTAAAATCGACGTGGGTGATCATTCCATGATCAAAAGCAGCCTTTAAAGACTCTAATGAATCAATCTCTATGTCTTTGTTTTCATGGCTATCCTTCCTACAAGAAGCAAGTAATATCATGGTAAAGCAATAAAATAATACGATGTTCTGACTGATTGTCCTCATAAGTACATTATTTAAAGGGTGATTATTGATTACTCAAATATACTAACTTTTTAGTTACCTACTTATTAGTTATTAATTTAAAAGTTGTTAAAATTAAAATCCATTGTCATTACATTTGAGGGTTATGAGTACAGAACACTACAATAAGGAGATAGAAGAACAAAAGAAGGAAAAAGAATGCATTGCTAAAGCAATGGGGCAAGCAATACGCTTATTGAGAAATAACAAAAAACTATCCCAAGGAAAAGTGTGTAAAAAAGGAAATATTGATCCTGTGGTTTTTCAGCGTTACGATACAGGCAAAGTGGCCCCAGGTATTTACAATTTACTCAAGATTGCAAAGGGTATTGAAATCCATCCTTCCAAAATTCTGGAAAAAGCAGTTGAGTTTCTGAACTCAGATGCCGAAAATAACGAATAAACAATCACTTATCAATTAGCCAAAAAAACTTATTGAACTCCACTTTATTCCCCGATAGATTGCGCCGCGTAAACTTGCTTCAATTCATAATTTGAATGCTATAGTAATGCTAGGCATTACTCCATAACTAAACTAACCTGTTTTAAAGATGCTTTTTAGCACTTCTGAATAGACGATAGCACACATCTATTGATGCGTGGCAAGTCTTACATTTTACATATTGTTTAATATTTAAAACTATCAAACATGGCAAATGCTAAAACCAATTTGTACATCGCTAATTTGAAACCTGCGAACGAAGAAAGATTCGGTTTCTCAATTTTGAAAGGATCTATTTGTGTAGAAGATTTGAAAGAGCTTCTGGAATCAGAAGAAGTGAAAAATCTAATATACGAATATGAAGGATCGAGCTTCATCAATATCAAAGTAATAGAGCGCAAGAACCCTGATAATTACGGGAGATCGCACTTTGTAGCTGTTGATGATTTCGTACCAGATTCAAAAAAGCGGAAAGTTGCTAATGATAGCTCAAAAGCAGCTAATGACAATGAGGCTAAAGATACGACTGAGAAGACAAAAACTGAAGAAAAGTCTACCACAGGTAAGACAGGAAAACGGGGGTCTAAAAAACAAGCTACTAAAGCTTAATACGTCATCGTACTTTTTAACTATAGGGAATCACAATCAATTTATTGAGATTCCCTTTTTTACATCATATTTTTTAACCATTAACACTTTTTAAAATGGCACAAGGAGAAGATATTTATCTAGGGAATGCAAAACCACATTGGAGATTCGACCGTACATTGGTCTGGAGTATTGATATTAAAGAGCTGATTGAAATACTCCAAAATTTACCGGAGGATTGTCAGTACAAATTCAATGGAAAAATGCGGACTAATCTACATATCACCAAACGGAAAAATTCCGTTGAAAGTGGCAGTACACATTTTATCAAAGTAGATACCTATGTAAAAACACATTAGCATATCTATCTTATAGGGAATCACTTCATTGAGATTCCCTTTTTTACTTAGGTCAGACATTGGTTGCAAAGATAGGATATGGCTTGGAGAGCAGCTTTATACATTGAAATATCTCTGGGAGCTGCAAACCAAGACAGGTCCTTTTTAGGAGGCATATAATGTCTAACCTAAAACATACTAAAATGAAGACAACAAACACCCTTCTGAGCAAAGTATCTGAAGCAAAAATCATCTATGCTAATAAAGTGAAAGCCTGTGATCGCATTAAGATAAAATGGTCAAAAGATGCAGCACTATTATTTAAGGAATCTTGGGATTATGATACGATTGATGCCTTTGAAACATTTAAAGCCATGTATCTCAACAGAACGAATCAGGTACTTGCTATTGTGACTATTTCGACAGGAGGAATCTCATATGCATTGGCAGATCCCGCGAAAGTATTTTGTGGTGCCATTAAGTGTTTAGCTTCTGGTATTATATTATGCCACAATCATCCTAGTGGTTCATTAACGCCTAGTAATGCAGATAAGAAACTTACAGAACGCATGAAGCATGCTGGTGAGATTCTTGGTATAACCATACTAGATCATTTAATCATTTCCAGAGAAGGCTATCGATCCATTGCTGATGAAGGAGAATTATAAGCCCCCTCACCTCTTTGGAATAAAGATTGTGTTTAATGAATAAAGCAGGAGAACTATGGATTACGAAGATGCTAAAAAAATATCATTGCCTCATTTGCTCCAGCAATTGGGGCATCAACCTCTACAGGGCAAAGGTTCAGCTCATAAACTCTGGTATAAATCCCCTTTGCGAGTTGGGGATGATAACCCAAGCTTTAAAGTGGAACTCAAAAGTGGTGGCTATGTCTGGTATGACTTTGGACTTGGTAAAGGCGGCAATATTTTCAGCTTTGTGAAAGAGTACATTAATGATGAATCCTTTGGCGCAGTAATGGCATTTCTACGTCCATATGCTACACTCAATACGAATGTTAATGTAACACATGAAGTATATAGCAAGGATGTAGAATCAGGTATTACCATTGAATCCATCAAACCATTACAGCACCCTGCCCTGATTAACTATCTGTCATCACGCAAGATTCCCAAACGTGTCGCAACAATGGAATTGATATCACTTGGCGAAAAGAACTCAGCCCAAACACGAGCCATCGTATCTGAAGTGAATTATTCCGTGAACAGTAATGATAAGATATATTTTACCCTTGGCTTCCAGAATGACAAAGTCGGTTTCGAGCTACGTAATAAATATAATAAGCTTTCTTGCTCACCAAAATACTTCACCACCTTCAAAGGGCAAAATCACACCACTATTGAAATCTTCGAGGGTTTCTTTGATTTTATGTCTGCTATAGTTATCGGTAAATACAAAGATGCATTACCCAATGACGTATTGGTGCTAAACTCATTGTCGTTTGTTCCTAGAGCGATTGAGTTTATCGAAGCGAATGACTACCAAACCATCATTACTTGGCTTGATACAAAGGCGGAGGACGCCAGAAAGCTATTCACCCCCCTCACCTCTTATGTGCATCATAAGCATCTACTCTATGCGAATTATGATGATCTGAATGATTGGTTGGTGAAGGATTCCTTTAAGTCGATATAACAACATACCAATATATCAATATTCCGAGATATAATGATCTGGTTAAGTCAATATACAATACTATTGATATACCTATATATTGTAATAACGATATGTCGGTATATTGTAATATATACAGTACAATATGTAATAATAGCGGAAAGTCGATATAACGTTATATGCATATATCGATATAGCAAAAGGTTAATATGTGTTATAAATAACATATAGACATATCTAAATAACGACTTATCAATATTGTGAGATAACGTAATGTTGAGATATTGTTATACAGTTATATTGTTTTACTTATAGCTATAGGAGAATTATTACTATGAAAATTACGGTATACCAAGGTAAGGGAGGAGTTGGCAAAACACCTATTGCAACTAATATTGCCTTAGACCATGAATATGCAATTGGAACAAATGAAGCTTTTCATGTTTATGACAGTTTTATTCCAGATGAAAGACTAATTGCACTCGATCTTACTGAATCATTTCCATTATTTCCTGATGATATTGATGTTGTGTTTGATTTAGCTGGGGCAATATCTAAAGAATCGCACAGCATTACTTCGGCAATATGTCAATCTGATTTGGTTATTATCCCTATTGAAAATAATGTGAAATCACTGGCTAGTGGGATAGGAACTATAGACGAAATATATGATCTTGAAGACTTTACCGGACAGTGCTTAGTGGTAGCCACAAAGCTAGCAAAAGGCAGGAAAGAGCATTTTGGAAGGAAGGAATGGGATAAAAGCAATGATTTCCAAAATATTAAGAAAGCCTTAAAGGAATCAAATATCAAACTTCCAATGAAGCCGTTAAAATTATCAAATGCCTTTGAAGCTATTTTTGAAAAAGAAAAATCAATAGCCCAGTTATGTGCAAGTGATCCTTTGCTCAACTATCACTATCGAGATGTAAAGGCTCAATTCGATGAAATTTATCAATATATAGATGAGGTGTAGTATGCCATCCAAGAATGACGTATCAAGTTTCAAAAATAAAAACAAAAAGATACTTCCATCCAAAGGGAAGGGCGCTAATGAAAGTGCTAAGAAATCTAAACCTATAAGATCACCAAAAACAATTCGTTTTAGACCCGACTATCAAAGAGAGTTGGAAAAATTAGCCCTTAATGAGAAGGGAAAATCTGGGAAAAACGTACCAGACTTAACCGAGGAGGCTTTAGCACTTTTATTTGTTAAATATGGGGTAAAAGTTCCTGAATAAGTCTGATTCCTATCCTTACATATTCCACTGTTGGCTATTTTGAGTATCAAATAGATGATATAATGTTTATTAACAAAAGCTATATGTTATTTGATGTTATGCTATTTTCTTGCAAAAGGCTATAAAAGCTCCATTTGGATTATCAGGTCTTTCTTTGTTACTAAATGCTTCTTCCCATTGCTGAATAGCATTTTGTAAGCCCATACGGTTATGGCCTTTCATTAGAATTTTGCGTGCATTTTCTTGTGCTTGATCAGTAAGTAAATGTTTTAGTTCAGTAGAGGGGAGTATTATTTCTTCAGTTGTTCCTTCGCGCCTTGCCTTACGTCCTGTCTTAGAATATGTAAGTTCATTAATTGCAGATTCCTCTCCATCAGGTGCAGTTCTCCACCATTTCATTTCTATTTCGACAAAGCTACGGCCTTGTTTGATTCCGTTAATTTCTACCCTAAAATCAGTTGCTAGTTGGTTTACTTCTGCTACAGCAGGGTCGATAGCAAAGCTTTTAAAATTATTCCAAGTTTTAAGCTTGCCTTTTGGAACATTAAGAAGATTTCTAAACTCTGTAATAGAAAAAATTTCTTCTGTTTTTCGCATGTTAATACGCTTTGCAGTCATCTCATATAATGCCAGTGCATATTTTCCATTGAATGAAAGCATTACATCTGTTTTCAAGCGAGCAAATACAGTGCTATCAGAGAATACTTCCCGTAATATAGGATCGAAAGTATAATAAAATTTGCCATCTTTACGGGTATGCTCAATGTTTCTTCCGAGTAGTTGAACACGTAGAGTTGCTGACTCACCATTACGAATTGTTTTAATTTTTGCTATTCCTCCCATAAGACGCTCAATTGTATCATCTATTCGCTCATTGCCGCGCCTAGATAGTTGTAGTTTTTCTTTATCGATTGAATGCTCCACAGGTTTTGCTATATCTTTATCCGCATTGTCTATTAATAGATTATAAATTTTCCGGTCAGTTAGGGTGAGGGGAGTCACTTCTACTACATCAACTAGTTCACCAGCTTTAATCATGGTGTCCTTACTTGGCTTTACTTCGATAGTGCGAATATCATTTCCCATAGGTTAAAAACTAGCACATTGTTTTATCAACTAGCAAGTCTTTTTATAGATTGTGACAAAAACTAGTTTTAAGATTCTGTAAAAGCATATAATAAAGCTCAGAAATTTATTAATAATAGTTACTGTTTTTGGTCTTGTGACAAGAACTAGTTTTTAACAATAGTTTTTAGTTAACTAGCATCATATAAGCCACTGTTTTTAAAGAGAATATTATAATGTAAGAAAAGTACGTTGTGCGCGTGACAAGAACTAGTTTTTAAATTCTGTATCTGTGAATAATGTGAAAATTAGTTGTGACAAAAACTAGTTTAACTGTGACAGGAACTGGTTTTAACTGTGACAAGAACTAGCTGTAATGTGACAAGAACTAGCCTCAACGTGACGAGAACTAGTTTATAACCAAATATCCTATTGATATTACATGTTATTTTCTTTCCGAACAAGAACAAGAACAAACTTTAGAATAAAGAACAAGAATGTTCCTGTGGATAAGTAAGAATCTAGACCTCCCATAAATCTCTGAATCTACATCACCCAAAGTGATAGTTCTAATCCTAGACAACCTTTAGTCTGTAAATGAATGGCTACCGCCATAAGATATTAACTAGTGTGACTTCGCACACGTAACTCCGACCCTCGCTTCACTCTCCCATTGCTACGCAATACCATAATGCATTCGCTATGCGCTCATAAGTAACATATAACTGGAATTTATGGTAATATCCAATATCAATAACCAGTATCGAATCTGTGGAAACATCTCAAGGGCTTGGCAAAAATTAGAGCGGAGTGTGAGTGGGACTCAGAGTGTCGCCAGAGACATCAAATCTTATCACTGAGCGAGGTAATAGGATATTGACAGGAACATCATAGCTAAATTGTTTTCATCGCTGTATGAGGCTAAAAACGACTTTTTTGCTAAGATACTTTTTACGAATGTGAGTAGGGAACCAAGACCGTATTTATAATCCTCAGTGCTAGGTGAGGGAAGTGCATTCATAAAATGACCCAAATTCCTTGCAGCTTTTGGAAACTCGCCGCCAAAAATCGATTCATCACGCATAAAAATGACAAATTTCGCTTGAGTTGCAGTCCGTTTTGTTCAATAGTACCAGCGCAGCTTGCATATAGTAGGTTGTGGGGATCGCCAGTCCTTTTTGTACACTCACGCGGCTCTTGATAGCACGCAATGGATACCCTATACACAAAATTCCGGTTTCAAGTAGCCGGATGGTGGTGTTATGTCCAAGCGAAAGCTAAAAGCACTGCACCTGCAACGTGAGTGGTAGGTTCTGGCGACATCCGGCATTTTATGGATGTGTCTCCCCTTTATAAAAACGAAGAGGAACATCTATATGCCAGAGCATCCAGTCGATCTATATGTCGGTCAACAACTCAGAAAAAAACGAAATCAATGTAAAATATCTCAGGAAGAATTAGCTAAAAGTGTAGGGGTTACTTTTCAGCAGATTCAGAAATATGAAAAAGGCAGGAATAGAATTTCTTCCAGCAGGTTATATCAATTTGCCAAGCTGCTTGATTGTGATGCTAATTACTTTTTTGAACACTATGAAGACGATTCAGTTGTATTACGTCCATCCAAAGCAGCAATTAATGAAAAGGAATATCATAAAATCAAAGACGATTTTTGTCAGTTGTCCGTGGAAAACCAAAATGCTATAGGAAAATTTATCAAAAATCTTTCGTCGCAAAAATAACCTTATATTGATTGTGATATAGACCACAAGAAAAACTGACTAATGTTGTACCACTGTTGTACCAATAAAAAACGAAAGCCCTGAGTACTTATATACTCAGGGCTTTTTCCGTTGGCCTACTAGGGCTCGAACCTAGCAGGTTCTAATAAAACCCAGCTCGATCCCTCTTTTTCTTAAAAACCTTTGATAAAAATTTGCATATCATATTTATGATAGTCAATAGTGCCAACATCCAAGCACAATTATCTTGAAAAAAAATAATTATACTGCCAAAGCCTTTTGAAACTTGTCCATCGGAAGGGCAATAAATTATCACGCCCTCATTTAAACTGTCTTTTATATTTAATACTTTTTGGGTTTTGATTTTTTTTAAATTTTCGAAATCATTGTCCTGACTTCTTTTGTGACTAAAATAGATCACAACTATTATCAGTGTTAATATATGTATCACACTCTCTATTATTTCAGCTTTCTTCATTTTTAATGATTTTAGAATTAAACAAAATGTGCGCGCTTTACAATATTACATTAGATACTGTATTTCAGCGATTTATAATAAAACCTATCTAAATTATTCGACTAAAACTTTGTTAAACTCTCTGAGTTACAGTAAATTTGAGGTTTAACAAAAGATAAGTGTGGTTCTTACTCAGGAAATTCCCCGCTCCAAATCCATATTTTCTTTGTTCTGATTTTTTTTACCCCTTTTTTGATTTATTTTTTATCCCCTTGAAGCAAAGTATCACCTTAAAACCATTAGAGATTCATAATGTTTGAACCAAAAGGAAAGAAAAAAATCCCCCCATTTATGCATCAACACCTCTTAAGAATAGCCCAAGGGGAAGTCGGAAATATTACTTATTCTGCAGAGATACAACGTGAATATTTTGTTTGTTGGATTAATGAAACCATTGAACTATACCCTCAATACAAAGAGGTCATAAAAGTAAATAACAACAAAAATGAGGATCATCCTGAGCATTATTTAAGCTACGACATATTTAATAAATACTTCAATGAAGATTATAATTCCGATGAAATAGATAGAACCTTTAGTCCCAATATGGTAATGGCTGCTTTTCTAGGATATCCGCCTTTATGGGCATACAAACATATCTATGAAATTGATCCTGATACGGGACATAATTTGAAGGAAAACGAAAAAAAAAGAATAGACTTAGTTCAATTACTATTGGGTGGATGGGAAGTTTATTATAAAGATAAAACTGGTGTTAAAATAAATCATTTATGGCTTGATGCACCAAGGGATAATGAAAATGATTTTTTCGTACACTTCAATCTCAGTTACAATAACCGATCTATTGAGACAAAAGGGATCGGTTATTTTCTTAAAGAAAAGTTACTCTTAAAACTTAATAATAATGATATGTTTATTCAGTGTATCATTGAACTAAATAGTCTTGACGAACTAAAACTCGAAAAAGATGAGGAAGATATTGTTTTAAACGCAGGGGCGATCTCTACAGGATTTATCTCAACTACCCTAGCGCATATGGTATTCCGAAAAAGGAATAATAAAAGTAAAGTAGAATTCCTATCAAAACCTTGTGATTACATTAAAACAAGAGATTATATAACTCCCATTGAAAAAAAGATCGTTTATTATTTAAGTAGACATAAGGCAGAACACATAAGGCTATTTGATAAATCTGCGTTAGGTAATTTGAAGCATAGAAACGATCATCATCGCATCAGAAAAGGTAGAAAAGGGTATGGCTTGCTAAAAAAGTTATTCAAATACCCCATTAACAAAGATTATGATTGGTACTCCTTTTCTCGTATTGATCATGAGCCTGACCATATTCGAGTATTTCATTGGCAATTTATTTTCGATAATGATAAAGACAAGCTAACAGTCAATAGATACAGAATAAACTGTGAAGACACTAGTCATTACAAAGGAGAAGTTCTTTTTCAATCCAGTCATTTACATATTAAAATGACGAGTGCTATAGACCCAACTAAGCACAAAAATGTCGTTGCAATCATAGACGACCATGGAAAAAATAAAATATTAAGTATCAGTTCAACAATTTACCCTGAGAACAAGGTGAATGAATCTGAAAATATAGCAGTACGAGAAATATTCTATTACTTAAGTAAAACAATATTAACAACAGATAATTTTAGCAGTTTATACAATGGGTACTTAACCTTTAAAGATTTTGCAATGCTAGATATTAATAATATAGATAAAATATATCTCTCCCGAAGAGAATTAGCTACATTGTCTTATCCGGATACAGATAATTATCTATATCACCACAAACGATTAAAAGAGGCCAGTCACTACGAAGGAAACTATTATCTGTTTATTGGTGTCTCATTTAAGGAACAACACTACATATTAGCATTACATTGTACCATTGATTCACTTGCCAATATGATATTGACGGTAAATAAGAAAGTTACTTATGAAGGCTATATAGAAGAGTACCTGGGACACTTAACTGCACATTTAGAAAGTCATACTGAACACAAAATAACCAATATGATGTTCGACAAGCCCATAAAAGGAAAGAAAACATTTCATATATTTTCAGGAGTTGGACTTAATTCATATGAGCTAGATCCTAAGATATATCATCACGCATTCCTGATGTTAGACAAGCGTTATTTCGAAGACATAGTAGTTTCTAATACTACAAAATTTCTTAAAGACTCTAAAATAATGCAAATTCTTTTAGACAAGTTTAAATACAGGTTTAAGAGCTTTAAAAGCCTCAAAAAGTATTTCTCCTAGCATCTTTATTTTCATATTAAATATTGACAAAAGATACACTTTTGCTATCATCTCCTATTTATAGTTATGGAAAAATCAATGGTGGACACCCGAAGAGTACATTACGAATTCTCTGCAAGCATGATGGACACATATGAAAGTGATGATTTTTATGACCCCGAAAATGAAAATTTTGGAGAATCAGAACCAACACCTTTAGAAATGATAGAACTAGCAATCAAGAATGATTTTCTTATTGATAGCGGAGCAACCAAAACACAATTAGAATCATTTAAAGACAAATTTACTGATAAATCAACTTGGGAAGATGCATACAATATTTTTGAAGAAGTTGCCACAGCATTAAAAAATGCGAAGTCAAGAGGTGAGAAGCTGGAAGGCTGGAATAATCAGATAAAACAAGGAAGAGAGCGTTAATCTCTTAAATTTGACCCATTATTAAGACAAAAGCTTAATGATGAATAGATACTATAAAAGGGTATTCATCAAAATATCATGAATTCTTTCTTAGAAGTTTATCACCTTGTCTAAAGCTTCATCCGTTTCTTTATGCATAAAGTTTGCCTGATAATTAACAGTTGTGGTAATCGAAGAATGACGATAAAGTTTTTGTAGCATTTGTATGGGTATCTTATCACCTGATATGTTACCAAAACTATGACGTGCAATATGCATAGATAACTTTTTATCAATCTTTAATGTTTCTGCTACAATTTCAAGACGGCGATTGAGGTTACGTGTAATCGTTTTAACACGCGTTGCAACACGCTTTTCATCTTTGAGATCTGTTCCTTTTAGATTAGGAAATACTAAATCCTTTCTATTGGTTTTCTCCTTGCGATACTTTTCTAGAATCGCTTGGGCCTTCTCCGGTACTTTGAGAGAAACAAGCTTTTTGTTTTTACCCATTCGATAGTATAAACGGCCATCCTTAAAATCAGACCATTTAAGCTTTAGCACATCCCCCACTCTTACACCTGCAAAATAAAAACTAAAAAGCCATATATTGACAGCTTGTTGCTGTACATCTGTAATATCTTCTGCATTCTCCAGAAGCTGAATTTCTTTCGCATTTAAGCCGATTTTTTCACTTTCAGGTATCTTAATTGAGATTTTGTCTTTACCAAAAGGATACAACTCTCTACCAATTATTTCTTCCGAAATCGCAAGGTTATAAATTGTTCTTATCAGTATCATGTAATTAACAACGGTTCTTTCTGAACGGTTCTTTTTGTGTAACAAATGACCTTGAAACTTATTCAATAAAGTAACGCTTAAATCTCCGAAAGCTAGCTCTTCTCTTTTTAAAAACGCCTTAAAAATCTTCAAACGTCCTTCATCACTTTTTTTCTGATTGAATTTCTTTCGCTTTTCAAGATTCGCTAGATAAATTTTAGCCGCAGAAAAGAAATCCGAGTCTTTATTATTAACGATTTTCTTTTTAATCTTTTTTACAGTCGTTTGTTTGTTATTTGCCTCTATTTCCAAAGCAACACTATGTGCTTCGCTGAGTTTTTTTAAGAGGAGGTTATTCAGTCTTTTAGAATTAGGATGAGATTTTTTCACCTGACTTTTGACAGCATCCCAATCTTTTTCCAAAAGATACTGTCCTGTGAAAATATATCTTGTTTTTCTATTTTGCGTAATCCTTATAGCTATAGCATAGGTTCCATCCTTTTTTTTATCATGCTTCCAAAGTAGTATCTTTATTGATGCCATCGACAATTTGTTTAGATATTAAAGATACGATTTAATTAGTTTTTTACCTAAAACATACCTAAAACATTTTGTGGTTTTTTATGGTTTAAAATGTACTTTAAAATCAACAATAAAACTAAAAACACCTACCTATCAACTACTTAACTACAAATCAATTCAAATGCCTCTGAATTCATAACCCGGAGGTCGGGGATCGTGCCCCCCTCTCGCTACAAGAATAACAAAGGAAAGCTGACTTTAACGAGTCGGCTTTTTTATTTACCCTAAAACAAATACCATTTCTTTCCTCTTTTCTGATTAATATTCATAGAATGCTTCATAGTAAATCACATAAATTTCAGTAATTCATCTTCCTTTTCGCGCATTTTTCATCGGAAGAATGAAAGGTTTTCTATAGTACTTGCATCTTTTATTTTTCAAAACTACTTCTCTACTTCATTTTTCATCTACAATTGATCAGGCACGTTCAATTGACATTGTTATTGATGAACCTCTTTCGGAGTCAGAAAAAATTTATTTCAAAAGATCATGATGCAATAGTACAACATAACCCTAATGCATATATTCCGGAAGTCATTGAAGAATTGATACAAGAAAATCCAACAATAAAATCTGACCTTTTAGATGCTACTTCTGATTTAATTAAATCAATTGAGATAGGAGCTAAAACTGAAGAGGATAGCCATAAACCTCCTCTGCAATTAAGAAATCCATCATCCTTTGAACGTTGATGCGTTTAAAACTTTTTGCATAGAAAGGTTTGAATGATCAATTAATATTCGTTCTCTTCCGTTACCAAACTTCACTTTAACGGAATACGGATAAGGCATAGAAGAAGATATTGGACCAAAGATCACTTTTAACAATTCTTCGGCATTTGCAATTGCATCATAATATACGTTTGTATTATCCCAGGCTTCATTTAATAATTGCTTTCTCAAACTATAATTTATCGCATTTAAACGGTCTGGCCCTACTTTAACGAACCAACCATCATCAATATCTCTAAACTGTGTATTGACTTCATGAGAGGTAATATGTGGAGTTGGGAATTGAACAATAATTTCCTGACTTAAATGGTCAATCTTCAATTCAAACCGCTTCAGTAAGTCAAAACCAACCTTTGTTGTTGCTCTTGAATCAGTTTGCACTGTTGCACGAGATGTACCTAACCACATATCCCGCACATAACTAAATCTTTCTTCTGCTGAAGTTGTTACTTCCGCTGTGGCAAATTCAGCAATTTGATTATTTACCTGTTGTTTGATTTTGATTTCTGACCGCTCATAATCTTTTATTATACCTTCTTTCTTTAATTTAACCAGATAGGGTCTAATAGCATATGATGCAACATATGGGCAAATTTCCTTAGCTCCTGCTTTTAAAAAGAAATTCGAATATTGATCGACTATATTTCCTTTCATAAAAATACTGACCACATCACATATTTGATTCCCTAGAACCGAATCAAAATTGTTAAGCCCTTGGATGTTTCTTTTAGAAAAAATAGTTTTTTCTTTTTCCAGATGCGTCTGTTTATTAAGATAGGCTAAGCGCCTATATGCGCTACGGTTCATCTTATGGCTTTCTTTTCTATACATGGCTAAAATATGATTCCTGTCTTTCTTCTCCAATTCGAAATTATCAGACAGGAATGTGAGGAGTTCGGTATTGATTGAGTTCATTACTGTAGAAAATTCCTGATAATTTCCATCTGAATCAGATGAACCCACAGAAGCCACATTATCAATAATACGTGCATAGTATATTTTAGGCTTAAACTCGTATTTCAGTTTTTTGAATACTTCTTCAATTTTCAGTATATCAGCATGCTTAGAATCAAATCCTCTGGCAAACCCTATACTATCTCCCCTGTGAAAACCAAGACTGTCCCCATACATCTCTCCACGGTTAAATCCACTACTATTCCCTTTTAAAAAACCGTCATTATTTCCACTCTGATACCCAGTTTCAAATGAATTTGAAGATACTTTTTCCACAATTAATGCGAAAATTGCAATGATAAGTACGAACATTGCAAAAATCCCAATAAAGAAATATGTTTTCTCAAATTTTAGATGCCCCATAATCTCTATAATTTGTATTAATAAACAAAAAAACCCATACTCAAATGACGAATTTGAATATGGGGGTGGTGTTTGTTACGTGTTATATAAAATTACACCTTTTTATCAAAACAAACAACTGATTATCAATTATTTATTTAAAAAAAACATCTCTACTAATGCAACTAAAATGAATGTCACAAAGCGGCTGTCTTTTGAAACTGATTAAATAATTTAAGGTGAGAGGGCAAATGTTTTGACTCTCTTACCTCAACACAGACGCAGCAGGTTGCTTACTCCATCTTGCCGATTGTCAAGCAAGTGAATCACATCATAGATGCGTTTCGTCCCATTCGGGTGACGATCTCTTGTGGTATAGTATGAAACGGAACGTTTCATAAGATGTATTTAGGGGGTATATACACCCCTCCAAAAAAGCAAAAAAACCCTTTAATAATCAGTTACTTAACCCTGTATTTATCATATTACGTAGCTTATCTTTGGAATTAAAATAAACTCTTAAAACAAATAAAAATGGTAGTTTCACACAAAATTAAAGATTACAGCAATCTAATTATTAGTAATTATTCAGGGGGAAACCAAATAGGTTTTATATATCTATATGATGAAAGTAACAAATACTTAGGGTATTTTGGGATCATTAAGGACGGGCAAGTGCTTCCACATAATGTACAACACGCCAATAAAATACTCAACATTTATTTCCATGAAGCGGAAATGCTATCGCTTCTTGATACACTGAGAAATGAAGATCCTGTATATGTGAAGTTTCATACTACTCTCAAATGGGGTTCTCTAAGCACTGGTAAAGAGCCAGTGGGTGAAGGAGAAGCTACTCCATAATCTAAAATAACTGGTTGTATTAACGAAATAAGCGGTGAATGAGTATTCTTCTTCACCGCTTATTGTTATTTAAGGTGTTCGCCGTAGGCTTGCTGACGAATTTCCTCAATCTCTTCCTGAATCGTCTTATTCTTATATTTTATATCAATCACTAAATCTTTGGCATTATTTCATATCTCGATAAAATCCCGTTTAACAGTGGGATTGGTACTTAATTGCCTTGTTACAGAAAATAATTTCGTGGCATTGAAAGTAATTTCATAAGCAACAGGACGATTTTCTTAAAAGCGAGGGTTGAGTTTATCGCCAGTTACAGAGTTCTTCTTATAGGCTAGAGATTTGGATTGATCGAAGATCACTTCTCCTGATAATCCTATCATCTCAGCAGCTTTCCACCCCAAACACCAGCGGGATTATCTCCGAAGAAATGATCCCTTTGGTCATACTTTCCCTGAAATACTTAATTGCCGCCCCCGCGTTTTTACTCGGTGTGATTCGTAGCATATTACCCCTGCCTGTCCAAAAGCGGTTGCACCGCTAAAAGGGAATCTACGATGGATTAGACATCTCCCCTAAGCGTTGCTTGAGGGGTATTTAAAGCATTATCGCGTTCCAGTTGTACAGGTGAAATGAGGTAAAATTTTGAAAATCAGTATCAAATCATATCATTAAGCAATTGAAATAATGGCGTAAATTACCACAGAAAAAAGTTGTAATTAAGTGATGAACGAGGTTCAATGGACGTGAAATTTTCGTCAATAAAATTAAATAAAAATTTGATTGTGTTGAGGATATTCTGGATCAAACTGTTTTCAGTGGCAAGATGAGAAGGTATTTCATTTAAGAGTAGATCTTAATCAGTATTTAGGTAACTGAGATTTTCCCAAAAAAGTATTAACTTTAAGATTCATACAATAACCAACTTAATAATGGAACCTAATCAAGTTAACGAAGTAGCAACTGCTTAAATAACAACGGGAAAAGATCGGCCTGATATTACTCCAGATGAATACATGTTTTCTATTGAAAAAACTAAAGGCAGAATTGCCGAAAGTTTAGTTCAAGAACTCTTTGCCGTTGAAGGCTACGAAGTAACTAAATTTGGTTTAGAAAACCTTTACCCTGGCTTCTACAAAAAAATACGTGACAATAAGGATGAAGCTTCTAATTCTCTTCGAAAGTCTCCAGATCTAGTATTGCTCAATCCCTGCAATAATGAGATGCATTATGCAGAGGTAAAATATAGAACTAATGGAAAATTCAGCATAGGTAAATCTAAGTTTAAGCACTATGATGAGAGCTTTCCTGAATGTCTAATTTTCTTGGTTTCACCTACAAGCATTAATTGTTTACCTTTCTCAGAGCTTCGCGAAAGAAGAAGCATTGATTTTAATAAAACAGATAAATTCCTTTTAAAAAATAATGAACTATTCGATCTCAGAAATGAAAGCATTGAAAACTTCGAGAAGTTTGCCACTATGTTCTTTAATAAGGAGTTCATTAACAAATATTCTGAGATTAGGGATTGCATTAAAAAACTACCCATTAAAGGGTATTTCCATAGCTAAACCATTGTTAATCAATATTTTTTACATATATTTAAGACTCTTAACGTAACCCACATATCGTTCAAAATATAATTACCCCGTTTTCAAACACAAGGTTTGGAAGCGGTTTTTTTATTGTCAAATTTTATTAAAAAAACACTATGGCATTATTGTATTATGTAGGTGGAACACCTATTTCTGAAGAAGAGGCAAAAGAAAAACTCTATTCTGGTGAATTAGAAAAATTAGATCGAGCGGTTGAATCAGGTAATTCTTTTAACCTAGATTTTGAAAATGGTCAAATAAAGGCTGAGGAGTTTGATATTGGAGAATTTACACCAATAGGAGTGGGTAAACCTTTAAGTGTTGAAATTCTAACATATTATACAGGAAAAGCTCCAAAAAAATTTCTAGGTAAAAAGGATCTTTTATTAACCACCGGTGTAAAATCCATTGCAACCCATAGTGCAGCTCCTAAAGCTATAAATCAAATTGTTAGAAAAATTGAGGATAATACTCATTATGAACCTAATGCCTTCAATGAAGGATCACCTATAGTATATTATACCCCTGCACTAGACATGAGCACAATCTTGTGTTCATTTCAATTGGTAGCTGACACCTTCAATGAGGACACTTTTAAGAAAATTGGAAGTTTTTTGACTAATGTTGGAAGTATTCCAATATTTGCACCAGCTTCAACCATTTTGTTAGCAGGGGGTATCGTAAGTAATATGGTTGGAAAATTAGGTAAAGCTATTTTTGAATCGAAACCATTTTTTAGAGGTGATTTTGACATCAGACTCGACTCACCTGGGCAAATAATCACAAAAGCTAGACATATAGCTATAACGGATCAAAGATACATAGATGAATTTAAAGGCTACTCTCCGGAAATAGTCAATCTAGGAGGAGATAATTCCGAAGTTCGTTTAGTAAATAAATCAAACAATCAGCCTTACTCAGGGGACGCACCATACTTGCTAATTAGTATAGATGGGAAAGATAGACCAGAATTAAAAAGTTTTACATCTACTATTGCCTCTGCCGCTATACTTGAACAATTTTATGGAGTTGAAGATTCCCAAGGACAAACAATAGAAGTCATTCAAGATGCTTTAGAGTTATATAATGATTATAGCTATCTAACAAAAGCTGAAAATCTCAAGAAAAGATTACAAGGTATAGATGAAAATTCAGAGGCATACAAAAGTGGAAAAATTTTGTTTGATGCTTACAATAAAAACATACAATCAAAAGATCTATTTAAAGTTTCACTATAGAATTTATTAGTAATGACTATTAATGAATTGTAGCTCTTCATTCTTGTCAAGGTTAAATTCCTTTTTAACAAACATTAACTTTAATACTTTTTAAATGAGAGAACAAATATGGGCAACACTTAATGATTTAAAATTTAAAGGATATTGCCTTGAGCTTGTTGTTGAAAAATTTCAAAAATGGGATCGAAATGTTAACATTTTTTTGGCAATAACTTCATCAGGTAGTATAGGAGCTTGGGCAGTATGGCAGAAATATCCTATGATATGGGCAGGTATTATTGTAATCTCCCAAGTTTTAACTGTAATTAAGCCTTTTTTTCCCTATTTTAAATATGTAAAAGAACTTAGCGCTAAGCGCTTTAGAATAGAAAACCTTAACATAGAAGTTGAACAACTTTGGTATAAGCTTCAAAACGGTAAAATCGGTGAAGATGAGGCTGCCGAGGATTATTTTGAAATGAAGAAACAAATTGCTGAAACATTTAATTTCAATGATGACACAATTTTTAATGTGAAAACAGAAATTGTAGATAAGGCAAATAACAGAATGAAAGTATTTTTAAAAAACAACTACAATATAGAAATAGATATTAATTCTTAAACTATAGTAAAATGTCAGATAAGAAAGTCAATATAAAGAAAACCAATACTAAGGAGGATATTTCGTTAAATATAAGTAAAGCCGAAAGTAAAGTTCCAGATTTCGAACATACTCCAGATCCACCTCCAAAGAAAAAAACTAACTCTAAAAAGGATAAAGGAAACAACTGATTTATTATTTCCATAAGTAACATTATGTAATTATAGGCCTGCCTATTCCCTAGATCCGTCTTCTTCTCTTTTTACTAAGTGAAAAATTGATATATCATCCAAGAAAACCATACCTGTCGCCCCGCTACCTAAATGATACCAAAGTGAGGGTGCGCTGGAAAAAGTAATACTCTCAGGCAGTGAGTGAAAACCATTATGAGTATTACCTTGAAAGCTTATCCAGTATTTCTTATTTATAATATCAATGACAATCGCGAAAGTCATCATGGCATCAGGCCTAATATGTCCTATTTCAAAAGAATCAAAACCACCACCGTCGACAGGAACAGTCAAGCGGACCCTATCGTGTTCAGAATCGTCAGTATCCGGCCCTATATTCATCGTAATCAAGGCTTTACCATCATCATAAACCTCTCCAGTTTTAATTTGTATAATTAGGGGTCTTGTTGAGTAATCTTCTGTATTTCTTTTCCCTCTCCAAGTATATTCATAGAATCCTTCGTTAAATATTGTGCTAACTGGCACAAATCCAAGACGATTTCTATCAGATTGGGTTTGCAATAAAATAAGCTGTCCTTGGTGTTCTGATAGGTGACCTAATAAGCGAGGTTCATGAATTAGACCATTCCAAGATATTCTGTCCCCAACGGGGTCTCCAGGAAGATTCAAATCAGGGAAATCAAAAAAACTATTCCGACCAAAATTAGTATCAAGTAATTTGGTACTGTTACAGCTTGTTAAAAAAAGTAGAAATAGGGTAATCTGCACTTTAATATTTTTCATTATTTTTAGGTTTTTTACTTGTTAGAGTTTCATGACTATTAATGTCTCGTTAACACAAAAGGTTGACATAGGTTCCAAAAATATATTTCTAAGTCAGTATCAGTAGTTAATGGATAAAAGGGGTAATCCATGACTTTTAATCAGGAATCTAATTTGTAACACATTACAATTAAGATTTTTACAAATTACCACAAGGGGTTTTCCTTTGTTAATTCAACAAGGTTTTTCTTACAACTAATTATAAATCAAGACTCTATACTTTCCTTAATCTACATTATGTAGTTGTAAATTACGAAAAAGGAATTCTACTTCAAGTTAATATAAACTGAAGTGTTATAGGTGGTAATTTAAGATTTATAACTACCACCTTCTGCTCAATATTTATTGAAATTGATTATCCCTAGTATTTAATAACCAACCGCCAAGTCGTGTGCCATTAGGTCGCATAAATGGAACTTGAAAGGTGTTACCTTGCAATCTCATAAGCCCAATACCCCAAGGACTTTCCACTAAAACCTCTCCTCTTCTTCTTCCTGTTATATTATGCCTGACTTTAAATTGATTATCAGCAGTATTCAATAACCATCCACCAAAACGAGTGCCATTTGGTGCCAACATAGTGCTCGTAAGTCTACTTCCATCCCACTTTAAAACTCCTATCCCCCAAGGACTGGTTATTAAAATTTCATCTCTACCATCTCCATCAAAATCTGCTGCACCCCAAACTCGATTATTAAAACTGTTTAACCTCCATTCTCCGAAACGAGTATTGTTTCGAGAAAGCATTAATGTAACTAAATTATTTCCTGATAGCTTTAGAATGCCAAGTCCCCAAGGGCTACTAATAACAACCTCATCCCTACCATCTCCATCAAAATCTCCAACAGGTCCAAACCAATTTCTAGATGTATCGAGTAGCCAACCACCAAAGCGTGTACCATTGGGTGCTAACATTACAGTATCCAATGTATCTCCATTAAGCTTAAGGATTCCTATTCCCCAGGGACTAGTGATCAATATTTCGTCACGACCGTCCCCATCAAAATCACCTATTGGACCAAATACGTTGTCTGCTGTGTTAAGAAGCCAGCCACCAAAACGAGTGCCATTAGGTTTCATCATAATTGGTCTAAAGGTTGGAGAAGTTGTTGAATTTGTCAATTCAAGCAAACCAATTCCCCAAGGACTACGTATTAAAATTTCATGCCTCCCATCACCATCGAAATCTCCTACAGGTCCAAATACATTGTCCCTAGTGTTTAATAGCCAACCGCCAAAGCGTGTTCCGTTAGATGCTAACATAACACCTCTGAAGATAGTTCGATTACGTTCCAATACTCCTATACCCCAAGGGCTAGTTATCAAGAATTCAGCTCTACCATCACCATCGAAATCTCCAATGGCAGGAAATTCGTTATCTCGGGTATTGAGCAACCAACCATTAAAACGACTACCATTACGAGCCATAGCCTGTGAGGTCAATAAATTCGATCGATAATCCAGAATTCCAATCCCCCAAGGACTAACCACCGGTATTTCAGCTCGATTATCTCCATCAGTATCACTATCTAAAAGACCATCTGTATTTATAGTTTGCAAAGCACGAATCACAGCAGAAAAGGCATTTACTCGACCATAACCATAATCATTATTGTGACCAGCTCCATTATAAGTAACTCCACCTACTTTATCACAAGTTCCTCGCATAATTTGACGCACTTCTAATGCTGTAAGTTTGGAATTAATACTCAATACTAATGCACCAACGCCAGCGGCAAGAGGAGCCGCATAGCTTGTACCAGTTGCGGTGCGAATTCCACCACCAGAGGCAGTACTAATCACACTTACTCCTGGAGCTAAAAAATCAAGTTCTTCTCCCCTCGCAGAATTATCTTCTCTATCATTTCGTCTAGAACGACCTACTGCAATTACATTTGGATGAGATACTACCTCATCACTGGCTATATCAACATTTCTTCCATTACTGCTAGCCCAAAAAATTGGAGTTCCCAAACCGCGCCGCCCTCTTTGATTGGCAAATATGATAGCATTATCCAGTACAGTTGTTAAAGACCAATTGGCTCCATTAGGACCTAGACTTGAAACAATAACATCTGCTGCTGTACTAACATCTTCCGTATTTATTTCCATTCTAGGGTCTGCCGCATAAGCAATGGCTCTAGCTAGTGTAGCCTGAGTTCCTACCTGATCACCTAGAGATGCTAACAACATTAATTCGCATTGTGGAGCAGATCCGCATCCATCCCTACGATTATTGTGCCTAGCACCTGCCATGCCTGCACAGAATGTACCGTGATCACTATCGGGAAAATTTCTCAACGTTTGACGAAAAACGCTCCGATTATCAAAAAAACCAGACTGATTTACGATTGCAGGAGCCAAATCTCTATGAGTTACATCAAATCCATTATCAATAACAGCAATACGGATTCCGCTACCTAAAGTAAAATCCCAAGCTTCTTCCGCACTAATGTCAGCTCCAGCGACTCCACCACTTCCTCCAGTGTTATTCAAATGCCATTGTTGATTATAAATAGGGTCTCTTGGTCTTAAGCGCTGCCCAAGGTATTCATAAAACTCTGGCTCAGCAGCTACAGCTAATCCACTTTCCTGAAGTTCATTTGCAATTGTTATTGGATCGGCATCCGGTGTTACCTCAACCTGGTATTGGTTTGGAGCAAATTCCAATTTTCGAACAATTTCAATATTACGTTTGCCTAATTCTCTTTGGATTTTTTTGGTTGAAAGTTCAGACTTTAATTGTACAATCAAATTTCTACTACTAACCAACAAATGGTTATCTTCTTGCTGATATACTCTCTCAACTTTTTGATAAGAATTAATTTGTGGTTTAGAAGCAATTCCTGCTCTAGTAGAATCTTCTTGAGTAGTTTGAACAAAACTCCATCCAGCTGCGTTAAAAGCATTAAATTCATCTTCAGAAATTTCTCTAATATCATCTTTCATTCGAGAAGATGATAAAGAAAATAAATTACTAGGTAGTTCAACTGATATATCTTTTGATAAACCTTCTTCAATCTGAATAGCGAATAAGTTATCAAGTTCTGTGATAGGGATTTTTTTCCCTCGACGGTAAAAATACTTTTCCATTTGTTTAAAATTTAGAGTTTAAAAATGTTCCGATAATTAAGTGGTTGTTTTCAGTATCTAATTTAAACAATTGACAATCAATATACTAAGTGAAATCCCCCTTTCAAATTGGGTTCAATCACCCCCTTTGTTAAAATGTAATAGAGTCCAATTAAACAATTACTTTGACTTCATCGTTTATGTATTACATTGAGGAAAGTTTTAATGCTAAAACTAATTGAATTTTTAGATTTAAAAGTCATAGTACTTTCCTATGTACTCAAAAATAATACTTTGATCGTTTAGCAAAAGACTGATTATAACGATTAATACCTAATCTTATTCAGAATATCCTTTTTTAATAGCATACACTGCAAGTCCAACCCTAGTTTTGATATTAAGTTTATCAAATAGACTATCTCTGTAATTATCTATTGTTCTTGGGCTACAACACATTTTTTCAGATATTTCTTTATAGGTCATTTCTGTGGCTGTATATTTTAAGAATTCCGCCTCACGTTCAGATAATCCTGATTTAAGATTAGCATCTATTGTATCTTCCCCTATACTTGCATACACTTTTCTGGCAGCCCAATCCGGAAAATAATAACCATTTTTTAAAATCTTCGTTAACGCATTTAATAGTTCTTTTGGGTAAATATTTTTCAAGATATATCCCTTTGCGCCATTTCTGATCATTCTTATAAGGCTGCAATCATCTGCTTTCATACTTAGTGCTAAAATTAGAATATCTGGATATGTCTCCTTCAACCATTTTGCAGTTTCAAAGCCATCCATAACTGGCATATTAACATCCAATAACACTATTTCTGGTGTTGACTTCACCTTTAACTTTTCCTGAAGATCTTTACCGCCTTCACAAACAAATAACACCTTAAAATCATCAAAATTAGAAATGATGCCACTTAACGCATTTGCTATCAAAATGTGATCATCTACTATGGCTATGGTATGTTTCATCTATAATGGAATTTTTACAGTTAGTTTGGTGCCTTTATTAATTTGACTTTCTAAAAAGAATTCTCCTCCTAACATTTGGGTTCTCTTTTCCATATTTTTAAGCCCAATTCCCTTGGCTTTCAACTTATCAATATCAAAACCTTTTCCATCGTCTTCTAACCGTAATTGTATTTTTTTTTCATCTTTAGAAAGTGCTATTGAAATATTTTTACAACGGGAATGCTTGATGCTATTTTGCAAAAACTCTTGTGTAACCCGAAACAAAATACTCTTGATATGATAGGAGGTTACTTTTGTTTTTAACGTATGCTCAAAATGAACTTCACATTCTTTTAATTGATTGATCAGTTCACATTCTCTTTCTATAAGTTCAACAAGCGAATGGTTTTCTAAAGTGTCACTGGTTAGGGATTTTGATAACTGCCTTAATTCTGAAAGCGATTCATTAATGATCTCACCAATTTCATTCACTTCTGTAAAAGCCTTAGGCACTCGTTCTTCGAATATCAATTGTTGGGCATATAAACTTGCCAATGTAAGCTTCTGCCCTACGCTATCGTGAATTTCTCTTCCAATATGTTTCATGGTCTGTGACTGGATTTCTACCTGGGTTTCTAATAACTCCCGTTTATGTTCTTCATCCATTTGTTTGATTTGGGATAAATACGTCTTTTTTCTTTTCAGGTATTGCCGGATAAACACTACAATACCTAAGATAAATACACCGAGAATAATGTAAAATAATATGGTTATGATTATGATTTCTGATTCCCGCATAAAAAGGATATTGAAAATAATAAGTACATAAAGCAATTAGCTATCAAAAAATACACATAATAATAATCAAGAATTGTTTTGTTATTATCTTTTAAA
The DNA here is from genome assembly GCF_002846555.1 of Aquimarina sp. MAR_2010_214. Classification (NCBI taxonomy): domain Bacteria; kingdom Pseudomonadati; phylum Bacteroidota; class Flavobacteriia; order Flavobacteriales; family Flavobacteriaceae; genus Aquimarina; species Aquimarina sp. MAR_2010_214. The sequence continues at coordinate 3,259,763 of NZ_PJMS01000001.1, read as the reverse complement.
TAATCAAAAAACACTTGAAATGGTAGGGTCCCAATATAATATAGGATAACTCCCACATTGATATAAAACATTTTGTTTTGCCAGAATTGAAGTATATTTTCATTTTTGATTTGTTTAAAAAATTCGAGAATGACAAGAATAGATAATAAAATAGTTCCAACACCTACATTAATGGAATAGACCTGATCATTTTCCTCAATAAAAAGTTTTAAAGGAAGATTTACCAAATAAACAAAGCTGAATATCCAGAATATTTTTTTTAGTTTAAGAGATTTATAGGCATATAACCAATAAAAAAACAGGAATTGTATGGGAATTCCAACATAGGCAAAATAGTCTCGATCTATAAGCCCCAGAAAAGATCTTTTTCCTAACCAAATTATTTCCTGAAGAACGATGAATATCAAATAAATAGAAAACCATTTCCAGTAACTTTTTCTTAGCTTAAATAAGTAGATAAGACCAACTAAGGCTGAAATAACTTCCAGCCCCAATCTAAGTCCGTCTAATATAGGATGTTCGTTCATGAAGTTTTTATTTTATCAAACTATTCTCATTCTGAAGGGAATCTTATTCCATTACTTTTCCTTGATATATTATCCGAAACTATGTAATTATCTGGTGGCCAAAGACTACCATGATTTCGAGAACTTGTTCTCCCGCCAGCTGTGAATCCCATAACTGATATCCCTGCATTATCAAGATCTTCTAATTTGCTATTTGAAGAATCTAGGGGATTAAAATCATAGTCAATACCGTTATCTTTTATGGTAGGAACAAAAATCAATGTATGCTTCTTTTCATAATTGACCGATTCCATTCCAATCCTCGAATCACTCAGATCTTTAAAATCTGACCATGAACCTTTATCAGGATAACTGGCATAATAGATGCGTATCCCTAAATTGTCTGTTTCAATTAAAGAATTTGATTCTTTTGCTTTTTGCTCGATATAGTATAAAAAAGCTTTTAGGGATTTGAAATCAAACCAAATTGTCTGAGAATCATTCATTGATGGGTATGAGCAATCATTGTCATTTCTACCTGAATTATTAATTCTCTTTAACTGATGATTCATATAACCTTTGGTCATTTCGTTAATTAATTCAATCTCCAATGTAGATGGTTTAATATCATAGTCATTAAAACAAATTTTTGTGCTATCGGTAGAAGTAGTTTCTGGAGGGTTATCCGGGACATCAATATTCATAGATTCACACGCTATCATCGTTAAAGCAATAAATACTAAATACTTGTTTTTCATAATAATACAATTTAAAGTTAATTTCCTTTACTGCAAAGAAAACATCTAAATCTTATCTATTCAAAAATCTGACACCCAGTTTAATAGGGTGATTTCACCCGATTAAAAACCGTCAAGTATTCCTTTTTTTTACGTGATTTTATCAACCACTGATAATCAGTTGTTTACCAATTTTACAGTATATAAATACAGGGAAACCGAAAACTGTAAATAGAGTAGGTATATTAAATGATCAACAAATCATGGAAACACTAAATGAAAAACAACTTATAATTGCAAGAACTGAATTTAATAAGTTTTTAGCGGTAGATGGGAAAAATCTTGGGAAACTAAATTTAAAAACACCTCCTAGTTTTTTTAAAACAAAAATTAATACCAATTTCGAATCTTTAGCCTGTGTGGGGTACAATCCGGAATTTAAAGAATTAACAGCCACAGTCAGAATAAAAAAATCAACAGGTTATTTTGGAAACCTATGTACGAAAGGATCTACAGAATATGTTCGGTTTTATGTAGACTATCAAGATGGAAATGGATGGAATGACGTGGGGTATGTAGCAGTAAACGTTCACGATATCCCGAATAAAAAAGATTGCGATGAAAAAAATCAAAAACCCATTGACTACGTAGTTAGATTAGCAATCAATCCTAAGATCCCTCTTTGCACAAAGCCTATTTTACCTAAGGTTAAAGCGGTATTGTCGTGGAATTCTATTCCGGCAGAAAACGATCCCGACTTAACTTTAGGTACGTATCTATGGAGTGATGTAAAAGAGGAAAACATCCAAATCAAACCTATCAAATTGCAATTGCCGGAGATACCAAACCTGGTCAATTTACTAGAAATTGCCGTGCTAAACCCTGATGTTTCTTTTAACAACATCGCTATTAACTATCCGCAAAGTACTGAGATTCTTAAAAAAGCAAAAGAACAGCTCAAGAACTCCAAAATAGACTTTACCGAGTTAGCAGGGGCTTACCAACATGAAAAAGTCGAGTCGCATCGATTCGGATACAAACTACTAAAGGAGGCAGAAATCAGTAACAACCTGAGTGTCATCAAGAATATCAATTCACTCTTTGAACTGAATAAAATTCCTTTTGCAGATAGTTTTTCCATGCTTCAGGAACTTACATGTAATACAGACTATGAAGAGCTTCATTGTGTAGGTGCAGATTACAACAGAGAAGCCCTTGTAGGGACCTTTAAGATTAAGCGCCCTTTAGGCTACAATGGAGATTCTTGTACTGATGGAAGTAAGGAGTATGTTTCTTTTTGGATTCAAAAAGAAGAAAGCTGTACTTGGATACACGCTGGAACTACTTTTGTAAATGTTCAGGATATAAAGGAGATTCCAGATCACGGACTGTCGTATTCTGTAATCCTTCCTTATGATTTTTCTAATTTGAAAGAACCATGTAATGATCCGCAAGTATTAAAAGTACGAGCCGTTCTTTCCTGGAATCAGCCACCAGAAGAAATGGATTGTAGTGGATGGGGAAATGTAGTAGAATCTTATATTCAGTTGAAACCAAGTATCGATTGGGACAAAAAGAATCCTAAACTTATTACTATTGGTGGTGTCGCTACGGATAAAATAAACTCAATTACAGGATTAACAGTACCTGGAGCAAAAATTGAGTTTAATCAGAAATCTACTTTTGATAAAAGTCCATTTGGAGGGATTATTGTGATTCAGGGAATATCAGCACCTTTAGAAGGTAAAAAATATAAAGTGAAAATTACAAACGATACGACAAAGGAAAGCTATTACCTGAATAGTGAGCTGGCTCTATTAGGTTATGATAAGGATACAGGAAAAGTAACCCATAATAAAGAGATTCCAATCAATAACGAATACACATATAGAAAACTTGAAGATAATACAAGTAACATACTCGCAAGGTTTACTCCTGGCACCAACGATTTACTAACGATAACGATCGAACATTCTGATGAGAGTAAGGATAGTCATAATATCCAGATGGATAATACGGTGCCTCAATTAATGCTAGACATAGATGATAATGGAAATTGTTCTCATTACCCAAAGGGCGGCACTGTTACTGGGAAGTTTACCATAAATGAGACTCATCTTCATGCCTATGCTATAACTACAGATTTAGGTGATTACAAAAAAACAGGTGGTGATTTAGGACAAAGTGGAACTGTTTCAGGCTATGGTGAGTTCAAGATTTCAGCATCTGATGACAAAAACTGCGGTTCTATCACTCTCCAGGCGACTGAGAAAACTATTTGGAATAGTGCATGGACTGGTAAGAGTAGTAAATTAAGAAAAACTGTTTGTCTTTCTTAAGTATGCATAACTAGTTTAAAAAATCTAAAAGGTATGTAAAATAAGCCTCTATGGGTTTACTTTACATACCTACATCAAACACAGGTATAATTCTGTTATTCCCATAACCTATATCATGTAACTTATTCATAAATAGAGTGTTTTACCTCTTTTGCACCCCAAATGCTTTTAATAATTCAATACTAGTTTAATTATAAAAGTTATGTATATGGCAAAGAGAACTGTAATTCAAACATTAAAAAATAAAGACGGAGATATTTTGTACCTACTAAACGCTAACGAGTCGTGTCATATGTAACACAGTAAGAACGATTTGTGCAATACTTATAACAGTATTACTTTTTTGTGAGGTTTCAACTATGATGATAACATCTAAAGGGCAAATCACTATTCCTAAAAAATATCGTGAAGTGCTAGAATTATTTCCACATACTGATGTAGAATTTGAACATTTGGGAAGAGATGTGAAGGCTTTTCCTTTTTACTCATTTCAGAAAATACATCCCATTAATAATTAATGTTTTTCTCTAAAAGACTTTGGAGAAATTGACACATATTTCTTAAAAAACTTCCAAAAATAGGCAGAATCTTCAAAGTGTAACTCAAAAGCAATCTCGGATATACTTTGTTTACTAAAAATCAGAAGCCGCTTAGCCTCTAAAACAACACGTTCTCTAATCAATTCTCCTGCTGTTTTTCCTGTTAATTTCTTTACCGTATCATTTAGATAGGTCGGTGTTATATGTAATAAAGAAGCATAATAGCTAACACTTCTTTCTTTTTTATACTCTTGTTCGATTAACTTCCTAAAAGACTTCACAATCATATTACCCGATGTACCATCTCCAAAACTCTGATCATTATGCATCTGTCGTTGAATATGAACCATCAAAATATTAAGATGATTTTTAATGATCTGATCTTTCTCAACATAATCATTCGTAAATTCTTTCCATAGGGCTTTAATACTATTACTAATCGTTTTCTCTTCTTTACTAGTTCGCACTACTAAAGATCTATTATGTATTGTCTTATTTATAATTTCAAAACTGGTATTCATTCCGATTTGTGATAATAAAACATCTGGAGAAAAATGTAGTACAAACCCTTTAAAATCACTAGAGTTTTCACAGGCATGAACTACCCCAGGATGAATATAAAATAGTGTTCCTTTCTCCATTTTATACATTTTTTCATCTATCATAATATTTCCACTCCCATGAGTCACCCATATGATTTGAAAGAGATTAAAATGTCGATGAGGATGATGCACTATAGTATTAAGGCCGTCAGATAATTCTTCCAGGCGTCTCATATTAAAAAATGAGGCAACCTCACCTTCTATCGTATTACCATACAAATGATAATTTGGTATCTTATCTTCTGTTTTTACAGACATCATATATTCTGATTCTTTACTTTATTCTCTTATCAATATAAACATAAAATCATAAACCTAAATCTCTTTACCTGTACTATTAAAAATCTTTTTAAAATTAAAAGCGTCAGAAGTCGGTCCATATTCTTCTATATGTTTCAATTTAGATAACGCTTCTTCTGTTGTTGGTATATGATCACGATCTACCCACCATAGTACCATATGTGGACTTTTCATTCTTTCAAACCATTTTCTACCATCCCTCACAAAATAGCTATGCACAGTGCCATAGGAAAAATCTTTAAGGGATTTAAGGTCTTCCCAAACAGACATATTAATAAGCATCATATCATCTTCTAAAGGGGATTCTATATTTGCGGCAGAACTACCATCATCATCTTTTAATCTCCATACAAACCCTGGGCTTTCATCGGCCAACGTATTAATCGGTTCTAGAAAATCCACAAATTCTTTTAATAGAGGAGAATCCAACGGGGCTTTCATCCTGGCAATATTAATTTCTGCAATATACTTTTTACTCATAATTTTAATTTTTCACTGTACCGTTACAGTATCAATATTTAAAATTAGAGATAGACAGTTTATATATTTATATAAGGATCACGGTTGTTTCTGTACTTTTTACAGAATTTATAATTATTTTACTCTTTAAGAAGTTTATGGAATACATCTGCTAGCCGTATTTCTATGAATTTTATAATATGTTCATCTGACTTCTCATTCTGATACATCGAAAATACTTTTGAAGCATTTCGCCTTTTTAGGGTTTTAATATCTCCTTCTGGATATTCAATATCTTCTGGTTTTAAATTCCATTTTAATAACGATTGTAATAGTTCGGTATGAGATTCATATCGTTTCTCTAATACTTTTTGTCTTTCTAAATCTTCAGGATCTTTTTCTTCGGCACTATTAATTTTTGCACTTAGCACCGTAAACTCATCTCTTATTTGTCGATCAATATCCTGAGCTTCTTGAACTAGTTTCAGGTAAGATTCGTGTATTTTTTGATTGTAAAACGCTGCAAAGTCAAAATAAAGATTCATTGCTTTAAGGTAACTTAAAGCAACCTCCTTGTATACTCTTTTATCCTTCTGTTCGGTTTCTACAAGTTGTTCTCCAAGATCGCTTAACTTGCCTTTTTTGTCTTTGATAAGATGAGCAAAACCTTCTTTCTCTGGTAGTGCTAATAACTCTGGAGTGATATCTGTAGGGAGTCCTTCATAACGATATTTTCTATATTGAATTTTGATAGAATCATTCGCTTCTTTTGGCTTTTTAGGTTTTTTATTGAAATTGATTCTGGGTTTCTTAAGTCCAAATGCATAATTATAACTAAAAGTAGCCGTAAATTCACTTAAGCTACCATTATTACCTCCATTTCTGAATAACTGTACAGCATTAAGATTAAAATTATGTCTCTCTTTTAGGGTATAGGTCACCGCCCCTCTTAAATTCGTAACATTTGTATTAGATGTAGCACTACTAGAACTATTATATCCTGCAGAAAGTCTGGTATTTAATGTTTTTTTAAAATATCGTTTACCCACACTTACTGTAGGACCCCAGGTCATTGCTTCTTCCCTTCCAATTGTATTATAAGTTCCATTAATCGATGTACTTACATTTAGGTTTCTTTCTGAAAAATCTATGGCATGCCCCAAGTTCATATTATGAAAGGTAGAAGCATCTCCTAATCTAACCACTCCTCCTTGTTCATTTGAAACATCATTGAGGGCGTAATTCATCGTTAGATTCTGTCGTGAGGTCTTTTTTGTAGAAAGCACATAATTGATCGTTAACGTAGCGGTTTGCGATAATTGTTTATAATCCAACTCTTCTATCTGTTCATCCAAAAGGTCAGCGTCATTAATTTCATCAAACTGATTAGGTTTAATATTGGTAAACGTGCTAAAATTAGAATATGATCCTGCAATATTTAGTCGTTCTGATAATGCTAATGTTGCATTTAATGAACCTACAGTACGGTTAGTATTATTAGCTTTCAAATTATCCAAATCATCTCTTTGATACCCAACATTAAGCGCTAAGGTTAATTTCTCTTTAAAAAAGGTGTTGGAGGCATCTAAGGTTATGTTTTCGAAATCATTATTAAAATAATACGCTCCAAGGGTTTCATAACCAGGATCAATGCGTTCATATCCCAAACCAAGGTTTACTCTACCAATTGCATAACCCAAACGTGTTTTAATTGCATTATAATATTCTGTAGAAGCTCGGTTATTAAAAAAAGTAGCTATTGGCGAGATATCAGTATTATCAGCCTCCTCTGCTCTAATATCTTTGGTAATTGCTGTAGATGCATATTCTGCCTGAAGGCTGAAGCTTTTACCTAATTTCACCTCTCCTTCTAAACTTAGTACCAAATTCTCCTGTGGTAATACTCCTTTCGCTTCAGGAATAACATCAATCGAATTTTGATCATCTTTGGCATAAAAACCAATGATTCCTATTGTATAACGTTCTTTTTCAAAACTCGTTTTTAGTCCATATCCCATACGATTATATGAAGGAATAGTTCTTGCATCTTCATTATCCTCTACTGCTTTAAGCAAACGACCACCCATAGCACTTATTTTGAAAGCCCCCGGAGGGGTAAGATCTATACCTCCACCCGTAAACTGATGACCGCTTAAAGTATAAGGAGAAAAAGTCATGCTTACATTACCAATATGACCGGTAACCCATTTATATTTGGGATGTAAACTAATACGGTTAAAATCAAAAGGAAGCTGGTATCCCAAATTCTCTCCCTGATTCGAAAAACTATAGGATATAGGCAATGAAAAGCTATAAATATTAACGTTAAGTACTCCTTGCAAAAAATAAGTAAAGGGTTCTCTGTTATTATTTTGATTAGAACTATAATACACTCCACTGGCAGAAACCTGACCACTAACTTTTAGAGGTTTACTTTGAGTAATCGATTCGTAATCGAGTGTTTGAGCAATAGATGAAAAATGAAATACCAAAAACACGAATAACAGCTTATTCAAAAACTTTATTTTTGTTGGTATACTCAAAAATGATTTTATATTAAATTTCCCCACAATTCTCTTATAACATAAATAAGATTATTTTTCTCTCTTTATTAAGTACACTTAACTATTGCTTGTACTTTTTTCATCTTTTCTGTTCTTATTTATATCCTTCATAATTTCAATACACTCCCACTTTATATTATCATTCTTCTACTTTAATAAATCTATTTTCACTTGCGCTAAAAACAGCTATTAATGTTTCTACTCCTTCTGAGTCTTGTTTAAACATTCCAGCACCATCATCCGGCGTCTCCAAAGAGGATTTTAATTCAGGAACTCCTAATCTACCATTGTTTCCAGATGTGAGTCCATTTCCTGTATAAGGGTATGGTTGTCCAGCACCTATAGGTATTGCTAAGTTTGGTTTTTTTGCTTTGTATCTTATAATTATGCAATAACCATCCGAGAGATTAAATTTCGAACCTTTATAGTCAAGTCTCATCCCATGGAAAATATCTTCATAAGTTTTTAGATGTTTAGCATCTTTTGCTCTCGTAATAAAACCTCCTACTTTGGTATAACCTCCTGCCTTTAAATATTTATTCAAATCATCTTTAGGGATAACTTTTTGTAGTATTGTATTTTCATCTGGCATGGGTATAGAATTCCTAATCTTCATTATTAAATCCTGATCCTTAGGTTTTAATTGATGAAATTTCATTTTCTGATAGATTTTTTGAAAATTTTCTACACTTATCCCATGTTTATTTAAAATTGAAGCTATATCATCAGAAAATCCATTTTTTAAAGAATTAATAACTGATGCATTGTATTTTGCATTATTTGGTACATTACTAGATCTCTTAAACCCAATCTCTTTTCCTTTTCTTAAGATTACATCTTCTTTATATTTACCAACAACTTCTGCTCCATCAGCTTCATCTAGAAATTTTTTCTTAACAAGGATTCCATTTTTATCAATACGAGCTATTTCTTGATTTTTTCCGTTTATTATAGTGGTAATTATTACATCTCCTTTTTTGATTCCAGAAAACTTAATTGGTAACTCTAATTTAGAATCAAATATCTTATTTGCTTCTTCGAACCCATCAATTAATTTTTGTTTATTAGCAGCAGATCCTTCTACCATAAGAGCCTTTAACCCTTCAAATGATTCTTTATTATTATAAACAAAGCGACTATACGTCTTGGCGAGAATCTCTAAGTTTTTACCATCGTTTGCAAAACGAGTATTTTCAAAAAATTCGAGAATTCTCCATGATTCTTCAAGCTCTGACTTTCTTATCTCAGAAGCTTCATCATACATTTGTTTTACCTTACTATTTACATCTTTACTATTGTTTAGAAAGGTTTTTAATGATGGGGTTACACCACTACCTACTTCATCTATATTAGATATTACATCTTGATTATCTTTAAGTAATTTATTGAGAGTCTTTGAGTCTTCTTTTATTGCCTTCGATAAGGTCCTTGCTTTATACACAATGCTAACTCCTAACCCTTTAGCCTTTATTGTTGTTTGAAGATATCCTAAATAAGCTCTTATTTCTTTACACGTTTCATCTACATCACACGTTTTTGAATATTTTAATAAGGTTTCTGTACTTGACAATAAAAACTGAAAATTTTGAAAATCCTTGAATGCCGTTTTTAAAGCTCCATTTTCATGTAATTTCCAGAGTTGCGCTAGCTCTTTATCTTCTATTTTGCGACGCAATACCCTCATCACTTTATTAAACTCGGTTTTTGTCATACCCCTTTTAAGAAGATCAGGGTTTTTATCTACGTCATCAATAAGTCCTTGTGATAATTTGTCAAGTTCCTTAATTCTTTTCGTAAAATCAGCAGCTCCATTTATTGATCCCAAAATATCACCTAAAACTGCAAATTTTTGACAAAAATCCATTCCCTTCTTTGTCTTAAGCATTCCATCAGGTGTAGCACAATAATCTGAATATTTAAGGACTATATTTGTCACACCAACCAGTGCATCTACATGTTGTAATCCTATAAAAAACTCATCCAGTTTACTTAAGTTTTTTAAATGTCTTAATTTAGTAAGGTTACCAATTCCTGTAGCGGTAAGTGCAACTTCAAAAACGAGATTGATTCCTTGTTCTGTATTACTTGTTCTATATTTTTCATCAATAGCCTTAAGAATGAACATTGGTACTTTTGTAGATTTAACTTCAATACCCGAACTAGCAATCTTATTATAATTTACTAAGCGTATAGGATCATAAATATCATATGTCCCTCTCACTACAGGCTCTGGTGCTGCTTCATGACTATTCCCATAATCATCATATCGGTAGGTCGGAACATATTCTATAAATTCGATGTCGGTCTTATCATCTTTGAACTTAACCTCATAATCACTTAAATAAAAAACTCCAGATTTACTACTTTCATACGGTATGTCGTATACCATACCTGAATTGTATTTAGAGTTTTTCCAAACTTTATAGATGATATTAATAATCTTAGTAAAATTGTCCTTACCTCCCCAATCATCTATATCATCATAAAGTTCTCTAAAAGCACTATTGTCATTAATTTTTCTCGATCGTATTTCTTTAAGAAACTTATCTCCATCAGTTCTTGCCAAGGCTTCTACCACCGCTATTACTGCATCTTCTTCAGAGACTCCTATATCGTTTACAGAGCAATTTAATAACCAATCTAAAACCCTCCATAAATGCTCATAATTAAAATTTGTCGTATTATTAGCTACTGTTAAATAATCTGAAGGTATTTCAGAAAAATATGTATCTATATTATCGCAATCAGGATCTCCATAGGCCTCTGAGTTAAAATTATCATTGAGGTACTTAATTATTTGTTTAGAATACTCTGACTTGTTAGAAACGACATACTCTTTATCTCTTTCAATTTTTAATGCATTAGAAAACTTTTCTACCTCATCATGATGTTCAAATTTAAAAATATGGTCTTCGTCTTTGGTTTTAAAGTTTAATTCATAATATACTCCTCCGGTAAGATGCTCTTCTATTTCTAAAACTACAGATAGATCATCGCTTATATCGGTTTTAGCTTTTGGAAAAAGATATTCCTTTAACCTTTTCAAACCATTACCATCAGCTCCAGAAGTTCTTCTAGGAATATATATTTCTACATTATTAAAAAGAAGTGCAAATCGTTCTTCTTTGACTTTATCGGTTATTAGTTTTCCTGTACGTTTTATTGGATCCTGAAGTGTTGTTCCTTCCATAACCCCATTTCCTATGTATACGTAGATACCATCTCCTTTCCATCTTCCATAAACTACTTTATCTTTTTTTCCAAAAACAGAGGTACTAAAAGGGTCTAGTGTATTAACCTCTTTCGAATTCTCATACGCATATCTTATAATTTGAAATATTTTATGTAAAGATTCATCATCTCCATCAAATCCCGAAAATAACTCCCCCTCTTCATCATCCTGAAATGGATATAATTTAAAATCAGGATTATGAATTTGTGCCCAATCCAAATGTGATAATTCTACTCCATTACCATAATCCATAAGCCAATTCGTAGCTCCTTTTGCTGTTTTCAACTCTGTAAATGGATGTTCTAATCCAAAAACACCATGGCCAAGTTCATGAGCAACTGTTCCTGCTAAATTACCCTTGCCTTCCTCTTCTTTTGAAAGGTTACCATTGAATATAAATCCAAATTGTCGTTTAATCGGCATAAAACCAGCAACGTCACTTCTGCTAGGTTGTATATTACTGCCAAAGACAAAAAGATAATAGGATTCACGAGAAGTAGTTATGCTTGATTTATATGCCTTAATAATAGCATTTTGATCCTCTGTATAATTACTAAAGAAACCACTATCTCCCATCTGTACTGTATCACCCCCATATAGAGATTTATCTACCTTAAAATCACTAGCAATTGTAAAGTCAATATTAACCGATGCTTTACCAAAGATTGCATTTACTTTTGATAAAAGTTCTGATTTACTGGGTAATGACACTCCATCAACTGGTATGATCGTTACATTAACATCTTTTTTGGATAAATGCCAAAGAGAAAATACACCTGCTATAGTTTGTTGTTTCGTATTATCTTTTGACTGTATAGTAGCATATATATTTTCATGCTCAAATGCATAATACCCATTTAGTTCTAACGTAATCTCATTACTTCCGGATACCTCATACTTAACATTTTCGCCATTAGCTGTTTTAATAACAAGATCTTTAATCGATAAGTTACTATCGGTAATGGTAACTTTTGCTTTTATCTTATCTGAAGCCCCATTTCCTATCGCTTTATTAATAATAGCATATGGTTTACCTTCTACATCTTTTATTTGACCGTAATACTTTCCTAATTGTTTTTCCTGCCCATCTGGTATTGCATCAAACCCATAAGCATAACTGTTATCATCTATAAATTCTACTTTGATACCCTCTGCAGAAAGTTGAGAGACATCTCCGTTTTCATCAACTCCAGGAGTGTTTTCTGAATCAACACCTCCACCATCTGCCAATGGTTCTCCCTGTGTAATATTACCATCTTCGTCAACATGGTACACATCACCATTACTGTCAACAATAACCACATCATCTCCACCAGGATACTTAGAAATTGCTCCTGTTACCGGATCTGTAACGGTTATAGTACCATCATCATTTACTCGAATATCATTAATCGTTATATCATAATCAAGTCGTACAGCTTCTAGATCATTATCTCCTTCAAAGACCTCTGTCACATCATTAACAGATTCAATTCCTTCCCAGTTTTCATCGTAGTCTGTCACTACAATCCCATCCAAAAGTTGATAATCTGTATTGATACTAATATTGTCAAAACTCACTTTTAACTTAGTATCCTGTAAATACGGAACCACAATATATCCCCATCCCGAAAAAGAGCCATTATCTCCTTTAACTTCTTTTACCGTTACCGGAAAATCTCCTGCAGTAAATACCTCGTTAACTACTAATACTTCTAGCGGGTCCTGATTGGTAATTACAATCTCTGGTTTAATTCCACAATTATAGGTAGCCTTTTCATTTGGGGTTAATGTAGTCGTAAACTCATAAATTTGGGAATAGGTAAACGGACCATTATCCAGGCATTGTCCTCCAACTCTAAACTCATACGTCGTTCCGGGTTCTAGATTATAAATAGTTGTATACTCATTAATAGTACCTCCTTCAAACCAAATTGCATTTTCGGTATCTTTCTTACGATATTGTACGTTGTACCTCAAGTGATCTACTCCTTGCCATAAAATCTTCTCGCTGGTTGTATTTTTTGCTTCTGCTAATATATATTCTGGTTCGGCACATTTACCGGTATAGGTAAAGTAATAGATTTCACTATACCCATCATTTTTAAACACTGAAGTTTCACTGATCCCATCACTTATCATGGCTCGTACTCTCCACCCATAAGTTTTATCGGGCAGTAAAGAAGTTTCTGCAGGGCCGTATAGTAAAGTAGTAGCAAAAGTATTAGTTTGATATAATGGTCGACTCGCCAAAAATGCGGCTTGCGGATCCATTTGATTATCCCAAATCTCTGCCAATGTAAACTCATATTCTACATTAGTGGCATTAAGATGACGAGGAGTCCACTGAAAAATAACATTTTGCGGATCTCTCATCAATACTTGCTCCCCTCGATTTGGTAAATTTAAAAATGGAGGGTCATTAAGAACTAGATACACTGTAGCACAGCTTTTTCGAGAAATTTGTTGTCCCGATTGTGCATCATATACTTCAAAACAAAAACGATACAGCCCTTCTGGTAAAGGCACGCTATATTGCTGAGGATTGATTCCTCTTAAATTCTGAAGTGCAAAATAAGGTTGTAAATCTATATTAGTTAATCGCAATGGTACTCCCCCGTCCAGAAAAATCGGGTTAGCTCCTATCACTACATCATTACTTTGAATAGACAAACCTGCATTATTTTCTACATAAAATTTTAAGCGTACTTGTCTATTAGATTCTGTAATATCGGTTAATAGTAAATTAAGGATCAACTTATCTGATGAAGCAGTATTATACTCTGATAATTTTAAGCTATACGGAGGTATTATTTGAGGAGTAACAGTTACCGGAAAAACCTGTGCCTGTAATGTATAAGAAAACAGGAATCCTACCAATAAAATATAAAATGCACTTTTTTTAAGCATAGTCGAACTCTTTATCTTATTTGTCATACGTAAACCTATAAATCAATTACTCTTTTTGAACTTTTATATCCACCAGGATATAAGAATTTTGTCCATCGTCAACAAAACTCTTAATCTTAATAGCTCCTTTTTTTCCTTCTTTAGTCTGAAAAAGAACAATTCTTGGCACCATTGTATTATTAAAATCCTGCAACCCTCCAGGAGTTTCTGTGATCACCAAATTCTTTAGCAACGAATCATCCTGCATAGTATCAAACTGTGCTGGTGTTAATGAAGCAGAACAATTGCATAATTCCTGAGAATTAATAAAAATTGTGTTTTTAGGGTTTTGTAGTTCATCAAAAGTAGTTCCTGATAATTGATCAGGACTCACAAACCGATTGCGGTTAAATGTACTACTCAAACCAAAAAACACAAGATCTACAAGTGGTCCAATATCTGGTGTAATTTCATTAGCTGTATATAGCTTGCGTTCTGCTATATTATAAAAACTACCTCTTGTATTTCCCGCATGAGCTGTATTAATCCCAAACTTTATATCATTTAATTCTCTAAGATTTGTGTTTTTAAAAAATTCAATTTGCTTGGTTATGGTCTTTGTCTCTTTTCCGTTAGAAGCTGTTAGTCTAATTGTTTGAATTCCTTCTTGAGTAAATATTATCTCTGGATTTTCTTCTATGGAAGAAGAAGTTGCAGCTCCACCAAAAGTCCATTGATATGAGGTAGCACTAATTGAATTATTTTGAAATTGTACACGAGCCGGAATTTGAAAGTCATCATCTGCAAAAGTTATTTGATACTCGAAGTCTGATATCAAAAATGGAGCAACAGTAATACTTTTTTGTAAATCATATGTTTCTCGTCCATTACCTATCTCTAATCTAATTACATGGTTTCCGGGCTCTGTAAATACTACCTCTCCTGGATCACGTTTGGTAGAATTTGCAGGAATTCCTCCTTCAAAAGTCCAGGAAAAACTATCAGCTCCTGATGATTTATTTTGAAAGGTGTACTTGGCCGGAGAAAAAGTATCTACCTGATTTGTCATTTCAAAATCTACAATTACAGGGTCATCAATTTTAATTTCTAAAACTTTTGTGTCTTGGGATCCATCCTGATTAGTTGCTGTAAGTTCAATAGAATACACTCCCTTTGCATCATACTGTATAACTCCCGGGTTACGATTTACAGATCTAGAAGGCACTCCTCCTTCAAAAGTCCATTCATAATCTTCTCCTCCTTTTGTTCTATTAAAAAAAACAACCTGTACTGGTATTGAAAAATCATCATTAAAAACCTCAAATTCAAAATCAGTAATAACAGGTATTGCCTCTTCTTTGGCACAACCAAAAAGACAAAATATAGATAGTATGTATATTATTTTATTCATATCATAAAAGCACTTCTAAGAACTCTTCGTCACAAAAAAGATTTACTCAAACACTAGTTTTCGGGTTTCTGAACCTTTTGGAGTTTCTAGTAACATTAAATATACTCCTGTGGGTAATGTAAGATTATAGTTTAATGCAAAATCCAGATTGTTTTTTTCTTTACGTTCATGCATTGTAGCACCAGACATTAGGTTTACTATTTTTATGGTGATATTGGACTCTTCTGCCAAAGTAATTTTTGTTGTAAAAGAACCATTATTTGGATTAGGATACACAATAAACTCTTCTATGAATTCTCCTTGGGAAGCAAATACTTCTGGGCTCTCTATTGCTGGCTGAACCAAAATAGTCTTATTATAATCTTCGTAACAATCTCCTTGATATGATCTCAAATTAATATCATACGGTCCCTCATTCTCAAACTTAAGTATCAATTTCTCTTCAGTTTGTGAAACAACTTCTACTCCCTCAGGCATCGTCCATTCTACTGTTTCTCCCATAGGTTCACTTACGTTAACCAATATTACTTCTTCACCGGTATAAGCCTGCGTAGTAATCAAAAAGTCAGAATCTATTGGAGTATCAAAAACCTCAACTTCTATATCACCAACACCTACACACCCCAAACTACTGGTAATTGTAGCGACATATCTTCCTTTTTGAGTAATCTCTACATTACTTTCTGAGCTTGTAAATCCATTTTCACTTGACCAGGAATAAGTAGCTCCCGGATCATTAATAGCAATATCAAGCAGTAATGATTGATCACTACAAAGAGCTCTTCTCTCTTCCAAATTCACTATAATAGGATCAGGGTCTATTAGTTTTTCTTCATAAAATGCCTTACATCCTTTATTATCGGTTACCTCTATTCTATACGTTCCTGCAGATAATCCATCAATAAGTGTAGAAGTACTACCTGTACTCCAGGTATAGTTATATGGAGGGTTTCCTCCTTTAATCTCAACTTCAATTTGTCCATCATTCCCTTCAAAACATGTTGGAGATGTTACTGACACAGGGGTTATTTCAAGTCCACCGGGTTGTTCGATTTTTACACTTCCTTCTATTTGACAACCTTTAGCGTCTGTAACAAAAATCAAATATGTTCCTGCAATAAGATTCTTGATTGTTGGAGTAGTTTCTCCAGTACTCCATTCATATGTATAAGGTGGTGTTCCTCCAACAACAAAAGTCGTTGCTTCTGCGTCGTCTCCATTAGCACAAGTAACAACCGTATTGGTAAAAGAAATCCCAAGTTTATCAGGTTGTGGTAAATATTTTGTGCTGTCGATTGCTGTATCCAAAACATATTCTCTTCCTGTTGGAGTACTTATCGGAACATATGTTCCCAAAACAATACCGTTTTTATCTTCTATATTTAGTGCATAAGTCCCCACACTTTGATTCTCTATAATACTATCATTTACAGCAATATCAATCCAAGCACCACTTACCATTTTTTTCCAACGATAACAATACGGCATAAAATTGGCTCTGCATTCTCCTGCACTTGCTATTGTGTTATCAAAAGGGATACCTCCTTTTGCATGCACTACTAGTGCTCCATCCTGAAATTGATCTGGAATTCCCAGAGGAGCGTTAAAATCAATTTCATCACTATATTCATTTTCGATATTACACGAAATAGAATTATAAATTTCTATGGTTACCTCTAGTTTATCCGGCTCTCCCAGATTATAATCTCCTTCTGTATAGGTACAGCTTTCTTTATTAGTCGCGTTATCATAATTTGCATCCCAAACACTTAATGTATATTTTCCTTTACCTACAGAATGTAATATTACTTGATACCCCTGATCAGAAGGTAATACCATTTCTGTTGTAGTGGTTATTATATTACCTGCTTCGTCTTCCCATTGATACTTATATGTCCCTCTAGGTAAAGGAGTTCCTCCTGTAATTATAGCACCTATTCTTCCGTCTTCAAAACCGTTGGCTCTTGGTTCGTTGATATCATAAAAACTAAAATCAACAGCCTTATCGGGCTCATCAATTACTACTTCTTTTACAATCTCAGCTCCTAATCCAAACTTTCCACCCCCAAGATCTATTTTCATTTTGGCAATACACTCATTGGCATCACGTATTTTGATTTCATACGTATCTGCTTTTAGACCAGTAATAGTATGTGTAAACTCATTAGAAAATGAAATCCAATTGATTCCCCAAGCTTCACTTTGTTTTCTAATCAAATACTGGTATCCTTTAACACCTCCACTAACTTGTAAATTTATTTCTCCATCACTACCATCATGACACCATACATCTACTTTGTTGTCCTTTGGTTCTCCAACAAATGCAACCAGATCAGGTCTACCAATTTGAAATACAGTGGTATGGCTTGCATCTCCAGTATAGTAAACGGTCCCAACTCCTCCTACTATATATCCTCCTACTAAATCTACTCGAAACCCTTCTACATTACTGGGTGGTAATCCATCTAAAAGAATCTTATTTCCTGCAGTATTAAATTTATCGATATCAATATTATTATATGTTTTTACAACATCATACACAATTGTTCCATCTGGTTTTACGTCTGGTTTAGAAAGATCTGCTATCGATATTGATAGATTATCCCCAGTATTCCCAGGAGGTGTAGGTTTTTCTAATGATCTGTCAAATGTTAGCTCCAACGTACCATCTGTACTATCATAACAGCTTACTGGTGTTGTGACTCCCGGAGCGATAATACGAGGTGCAGATCTATGTATTCTATAACTCACCACATTCTCTGATGGTTTATTTAAACAGGGTAAAATTCTAAAATAAATTGTCTTTCCAATTACCGATGTTGGTAAAAAATCTTCTGGAGTTAATTTTAATTCATGAGGAGCATTATTCGGGCTCGGAATTAAACTTGGATCAACATTTTGCCATGAACCAGCATTAGGTGTGCCATCTGTTACCTGATACTGCCATTTGTATATCCCTTTATCAAATCCAGCCGTTGCAGTTACCGTAAATTCATTTTCATAACCAATTATATCAGAAACCGTAGGGGTATCTAAAGTAATAATGGGCCTTATATTTATTATAGCATTTCCAGCCACTGCAGATGGCTTTGGTGAAAATTCGTTAAAATTATAGTTTCTAGAATAACAGCCTGTAACATTTATATCTCCATCTCTATCTCTAGATTTACATTTTCCCCATCCATTTCTATACTTCCATCTTGTTTCAAACTTTAAATTAACGATCTTTCTAGATTCATTAAAATAATATGGATTCATATGATCTTCAATTTTGCTAAATTCAAATTTACCTGGTGGATCAAAAATTTTCTCTTTAGTTCCATTTTCAAAAGTGGCTTCAATATATAATAACCCTGCTCCGCTTCCACAATTTCTTCCTGCATCTCCAACATACCCCGAGATTATTAACTCATACTCTTGAGCAACTCCAGAGATTCCCTGTAGTAAGAAAAAAGTTGTAAAAAGTAAATAAAGTAGCTTTTTCATCTTTTAATATTTTATTTTAATCGTTTCCATGTTAGCATATCCTCCTATTTTGAGGTAAGGCTTTATATGGTATACATAAATATTATTGGGAGAAACTTTGGTATCTACCAAACTCGTTTTTGACGAGGGTATTTGTTTCCATAATACCGGTGTCTCATTCTCTTTTGATTTATAAATCAATACTTCTTGTACCTCTTTAGCTGTTACACGCCACGATAAGTTAATTTTCTTGCTTACTCTATCTACCGTTCCCGAAAATCCTTTAATTACTTTATCCAGATTTACGTTTTGAACTGAAACCGTAACAGGAACAGAAGGTTCTGATAATAGACCACTATCATCTTTTGCAAAAATAGCATAGCGATATTTTTGATTTGATTCTAGATCTTTGTCTATGTAGGAATGTATCGTATCTGTCTCAAACAGTAATTGCCAACCTTTATCGGCCTCTTTAGTATTTTGGCGATATAATTGATGCTGGATAACATCCTCACTAGAACTATTAATCCATTTTAGGAATACTCCTCTATCGGCTACTTTGTATTCTGAAAATATTGGAGATGATGGAGGAATAACATCTGGCTTTTTTAATGCTAATTTTTCTGAGTACTCAGACATATTAAAACGCTGATCCACTGCAACTACCTGATAGTATACTTTTTTGTTTAGTGATTTTACTTGAACCGTATCCTGAAATGAGGTGCTTTCTATAGGTGAAATCGTAAGTTGTGTAACTTCTTCGTTTTTTAGGTTCCCTCTAAATATTCGGTACCCTAACATGTCTTTTTCTATATTCGCTTGCCATTTTAATTGCACCACTCCCAGGCTATCAACCACGCCAACTAATCCAACAGGTGCTGATGGCGGAATACTATCTATAGTCTGTACAAATGCACTTAGTGATGTTGTTTTCTGGTTGTTTTTACCATGTGCTATAATCCTGAAATAGTTTGAAGGTTCTGGATTTTTATATACTGTTTTACGGGTATCAGGATTTATATTGGACTCTACTGTTTTATAAGGTCCTGCTTCTTGAGCTGCCCAATTCAATTCGAAACTGGTAATCTCTTGTTCTGCTTCTTTCAAAAAATCCCACTTGATAACCACGTTTCCAAAGGAATCAAATTCATGCCTTGAGATATGCGGAACTTCGACCAGTTTTTTGACTCCTTGAGCAGAAGCGACCTCAGAGGCTGGACTTTCTTCTCCGAATGGAGAAACCCCAATTACCCTATAGTGATACGTTTTATTGTTTTGCGATATCGTATCTACATAATACATTCGTTTTGCAGGATGTTCTGGCTTATCATTAAGATTTACCAGAGGGGTATCTCCTAATCTTTTAAAATCCGAACCATTCTCTGATCGCTCAACAAAATAAGATGTAAATACTCTTTTAAACATCTCATACTCCCAGGTTAATAAAATACTTTTATCGTCAGGAACAGCGATAAGATCAATAGGAGAAGGTAAAGGTTCTGAGTGTACTGTACTAACAATAACCGAACTTGATATTTCTTTTATATTTTTTGTTTGAGGAACTCTGCTTTTTATACGATATAAATATTCTTCTCCTGGGGTTGTTGTTTCATCAACATATCCTAAAGCCCCCATTTGAGCTCCTTCAAAATTCATGTCTGCTGCGTATAATGAAAATGAATACCGCTGTTCTATTTCTGCTGACTTATTAATGATTTGAGCTATTCCATCTTGTATCTCTTCAACCTGAAAGCTTTCACCATACAAGCCTTGAGCAATAATTGCCGCATAATCGTTTTTTTGAACGATATCTTCCCATTCTTCTATAGGTTTGGGGCGAATAGAATCTTGTAAAATAACTCTTTCATAAGGTGGTGTTAAGAGTTTGCCTTGTTTTTTGATTGTAAATCTCTCTAAAAGATATCCATAGGTATTCCCTTTCAACCATATACTTGAAGTAATTGGAGCCCAACGTAATAAAACTTTGCCTTTTTGATATCTAGCAATGATCTGAACTTCATTTGCAGAAGTATTTTCACCAGCTTGACCATACCCAAAAACGGTTATTCCCAACAATAGCACTATGTATAAAAATCTTTTCATTAGCGTATTTTTATTGGGTTCTTATATTTATATATAGTATTACTTCCTGTAATCCCTCCTGGTAGCATATAAGTAAGTTTCACATTATAATTTCCATGTCTAATAAATAGATATTCATTGCTCAATATTTGTAATACTGGATCATTAGCAGGAATCGCCCCATTTACATAGTCATTCGAAACTTTATTTCTTATATCGATATAATCAATTTTGTAAGCTTCAGGCAGATTGTATCGATACGGAAAATTAACGGCTCTCCAATCTAAATTCACTTCACGTTCCAGACTAGTAAGATATCTTGAATTTACTGGCAAAGCTTTTTTGGGTATAAATCCTAAAATAGAAGGATCTCTACTAATCGTATATTTTTTATGTATCCCATAAGATTGGTATATCACAGGAGTTATATCTTTATTCAGATACTTATCTTTCATTGTAGATTCTATAGCTACCAGGGGTTTATTCTCTGTATATTTACTCCCTACCAGCTCTGCAATATCAAACCCTTCGTGGTTTTTTATTTTAGAAGTCAGAAAAATCACATCAGAAGTAATTTTACCCCATTCATTATTTTCTACACTTATATTTTTAACTTTTGCAGCAAAGGTTTTATACTGGCTAGATTTAAACTCATAAGTAAGTCTTTCTATTTCTCCTTCTTTTATGATATTCTGAGCATTATTCTTACGAATTTCTACTGTATTATCTTGCCCATAATCTTTGGTTTCTGTTGTAGTTTCGGTCGAAGATTTTTCAGAAGCTTTTGTAGTACTTACAATAGCCATTAGGTATTTTGTGTCCTTACTTACTTTGGGTAATGTATACTTTACTTTATTATCAGAAGTGTTATACCTAAAAACAGATTCGTTGATTTTTCCATTTTCATCACTATACTTCACTGTACTTTTCCATTGTGTATTATCAAAGAGATAATCTTGCCCACGTTTTAATTGTATATATCCTGTACCATGTTCACCAGCATAAAATAGTTGCTGATCAACTACGGGATAAGAATATTGTATATTATGTAATGGTATATGATCCGGCGCTGTTCCTGTGGTAAAATTCCTTTCTTCGATTTCTATTGCCTTTTGTCCTTCATCTAAAATCGTTTTGAATACGCCATCAACTTTTTCCTGAAAACTTACTTCTACAGTTGCTTTTAATTTAGTCGTCGGAGGTAAAATATCATCAGAAACAAAAGTTACTCTATCGTTTAGATACCCCCATTCTAATACCCCTTTAATTTCCTTTTCGGTTTCGTCAACAACTGTAAATTTTTCGAGAATTACTTTATATGTTTTATCACCATCATCTTCTGGGATTACAATAGGTTGATTTACTTTCATTGCAAATGTCGCTTGTGGAGCTGCAAATACATCTATATCATCATCTCCATCTTTTGGAGTAACATCTGTAATCATTTTTATGCCATCTAATGGTGATGCATCTTCGAACTCACAGTGTTCTCCAAATTCAATTTTGAATCTGAAACTTCCTTTTACCAGTCCCCTAACAAATCAAAATATCCTCCTGCATACCCTCTCATCCAAAATGGATTTGGCCCTTTGGCTTGCATTAACAATGCTGTTCCTCCTTTGATAATTGGGATTTTTTTCTTTATAAAAAACAATTTGATTCGAATCCCGAGTTCTCCTTGCATATATGCATACGCTTGTCCGTTTGCATACCACCCATTAATCCCAACTTCATCACCTGTATTTACACAACGTGCCTCCCCGTAATCCTTGAGCATAATGTCAAATCCTAAACCTGCTTGAAAACGTGCATAAAAAATAAGGAATCTTAAATCTCCTGTATCCAATTTAAAGTCACTTCCAAAAGCAAAACCTCTACCATCTCCTAATGCATTTTCGTCTCGCATATAGTCTAAAACATCTGCTTCTACTCCCAGTATCCTAGCTACTTCGGGCGGCGGCGGCGGGCTACCAGGTATTTTATCTCCCATCATAAAATATCCTCCTGTTTCCATAGAAAGAGGACCTATACCCATTTTCAGACCTAGTCTATCTGTTGGTGTTCCCATATGCACATACCACTCACCTGGTGAAATATGTACCACTCCCCATCCTGCACGTCCTCCAGAAGCTCTACCCTGTATGATACTACCTGCATTAGCATACACATCAAGTGTAGCATGAAGTGATTTGTTTTTAAAGTCAAGTTCCATTGCAAATTTTGCACTTAGAGCAACTTCTCCAACAATTTCTGTTGGGTATTCTTCTGTCGCCTTGTCCATAAGTGTACTTCCAATTTCGGTATCCATCACTCCATTAACCAATTCATTATCTACCATTCCGCCGAGTTTGCTAGTCAATTGTGCTACTGGATTTGGAAAGCTAAAGGCTTGCATAAATTGAGCTTCTCCATAGAACCCAATTCTATTTACGCCTGCACTCTTATTAAATTCTATTTCAAAACCAGCACTTACTGCAATTGCACTTTCATCTCCGATTGCAGCAAACACAGCTGCTTTCATTCCTAATCTTGTGGTTTCATCAGGAATATACGAAAGTCCCGAAGGTGAGAAATCAGGTCCGGCATCAGGTTTTCTACTCATTCTATAGAAAGCTCCTCCTGCAAATCCATTTATCTGAAACGGGCCAGCCTGTATTTTCAATCCTTTAACAGCAGCATCAACATACCAATATCTAAATTCGTTTTTTCCAAAAATTGCTTTACAACTTAGTGGTCCAAAACTTCCAAAAGTACCTGTTAACTCTGCAGAAAAACCATCCCCATACACTGGATCATTATCCATTAATACTAAAGAACCTTCTATTTGTATGGCTCCCATATCTGCTTTTATAGCAATTGCTGATATATCTAGCCTATCATACTTCCAACGTTGTTTATATTCTTTTTCTTCAAATTTTCCGAAAATTCCTAAACGAGCATCTGCAGCAAACCCTTTTCCCATAAGATTTACTTTAAGGTCAAATTCTATTCCTGCTTCATATTCATTTGAAGAAAAAGCAATATCTGCAATAGATACAGGGAAATTGCTAAATTTTACTTCATCCTTATATCCAAAATAATCTACTTTGATGATGGGTGAAGTTGTCTGAAGCACCAAATTTTGAAATTCAATTCCTTTAAACTGAACAGTTGCATCCTCGCCTGTTTTTTTTCCTTCATTAGCCAATGATTCTTTTTGACTTGCAGAGATGGCCATACGCCCATTTAAAATTGCCTTGGGGCGAAAATTTCCATCAACCACCATTAGCTCTACAGATGAATTGGGTAATAGTTCGGCTTTTGCCTGAAACACATCAAAACTTATAGTATCTATTGTAGAAACAGCCAAACCATACTCATCTTCAGAAATGATACCTTTATACCCCAGTCCCATCCTTTTATCTTCTTCTGTGCCTCCTTCTTTAGGTACATCTTTTTTTGTTCCTTCTTCTTCTGAAATTGGGAGTAAAATACGGCCTTCGAAACCTGCTCCTACTAATTTATTAGAAGCTAGAAAAATACTTATTTTATCAACCGAATATGCCCAAGATTTAGTATCAGATGTTCTTCCAGATTCTAGTGGAATTACATCTTTGGCAGCAAATTCCCCAGAAACGCCATAACTATCAATTATCATATTAGCCGCTTCATAACTTACTCTTTCCTTTGTGGGAATATTTTCTTTTGTCTTAAATTCTTTTGGGAGTTTTATTTCTAATGATTTAACAAATACTCCTCGCCATGATTCTTCACTGGGTAGTAAAAGCCCTTTTTCATAATAATGCTTAGGAAAAACGACATCTTCTGTTCTTATATCACTAAAATCAAAAACTGCTTGATTAACAGAATATATAAATTTGTCTTTGTAATCTGTTAATACAAATGGGGAAAGGTTAATCTCTACGATAAGGTCATTCCAATCAGATGCTACTGCTTTAAAACTTCCTCGTACCCGATTAGGAATTTGTATAGTTTTTTTATCTGCTCTTTTATAATCTCTGGTTGCTTCTAAAATTGTTCCTTTTTCATCAACAGGAAGTAATGTATTACGAGAAATTTGAACCTCTCCTTCTAGATTCATTTCTTTTACACCATCACAATTAATAGTTACATAGGTTTTGTTTTGTATACCTCCGGTTTTAAAATTAAACCCTCCTTTTAGCGATAGTAACCAATTCCCTCCATTAAAAGGTATATGTACATCACCAAGCAATACTAATTTAGCATCTCCCATTAACCCACCTTGATGCGAAAGTCTTACATCATTAGCTCCAAAAAAAATTTCCTTCGGATCTCCTTTTTCATCTGTTTGAGGAAGAATTACTCTTACAAAAACAGTGAGTTCTGTATATTCTTTATTAAACTTAGCTTTAGTAAAACCAAGTTGATACTCCACTTCGTTTACTATATATTTAACCCCTACTGGTAACGTTTGTATATCTTCGTTACTAAATGATGTGACCCATTTTTCTTCTTTCTCTATTTCTTCAAATCCAGCCTTAGCTTCCTTTCTTCCTTTTTCTACTGATTCTCCAGGAGCACTATACTCTTTCTGAATATTACTAAATGTAAATTCTGGAGCATAGTAGACGTCCTTAACATTTCTTAATGGGAATTTTTTATCGAGTTCTGGAAATGTAGCAAACTTAGGAATCGCTGTACTTTCTGTTACTAATTTTTCTCCTTTATCTGTTTTAACCGTAAGTGAATCTTTACCATTACTAAAAGGATATAATAATGTAGGGACTATCCAAAGTAAGATTAGAAGTACTTTTATTTTCATAAAAAATAATTAAAAGTGGTGATACAAACAATTATATACTTAAAATCTATAAAACCATTATAGTATTACTATCTATATAGGTATTAAAAAGTTTAAAGAGTTAACATCGGGTGCAAATATATACATATGAGCAACACATATATACCCCTGAATTCAGTGAAAAAAGTGGATTATTTAGTGTAATTACTGATTTTTAGGAGTCATAATCAAACGCTCGTAACATAAGTGATGGTGTAAAACTGAATCTCGAAATCGATTATAAAAGCAGGCATATAGAAATAGTAACCAGCAATACCTAAACAAGTATTTCAGGCTTATAACAGTAGTAACCAAAAGAAAACTAAGTACTTATTTATTCTCTTTTTTAAATTATCGAATTTAAAAAATCACATTTTAGAAGATAGTTCTGCAAGCTGTTCAGATTTAACTTGCATATACTCACTTAGTTTTTCTATTTCCTCTCCTGGAAGTATACTCATAAGGCGATTATATTGCTTACTAAGATCATTACTTGCATCACTTAATTTAAGAAAAGAATCCATATCATTTGCTTCTACTGCTTTCTTATAATTCACTACATATCGCTCATAGTCTTTTATATACTTTTTAGAATAAGAGTTATTTGTAGTGTCAAAAGTTCCTGGTATATGCAATGCTTTATCATCTGTAGCATTTTCCTTCTTGGCAGGTTTTTTCTTTTTAGTTGGCTTTTTCTTCTTTTTTACCTCGGACTCCTCTTCAACCTCTTCAATAAAATCAGATGTATCTCCTCTAGCGACTTCTACTGCCTCAAAATTTTCAGTTTTAGTTTCTTTTTTACAAGAAACAATACATAACAATGCAAGACACAAGGAAATGGTCAAAATAGGGGTTTTCATAATTTTAGTTTTAAGACAATACATAGTTAAATTAATGTATACGCATTAACGTTAATTCA
Source organism: Aquimarina sp. MAR_2010_214 (assembly GCF_002846555.1). Classification (NCBI taxonomy): domain Bacteria; kingdom Pseudomonadati; phylum Bacteroidota; class Flavobacteriia; order Flavobacteriales; family Flavobacteriaceae; genus Aquimarina; species Aquimarina sp. MAR_2010_214. The sequence continues at coordinate 3,232,939 of NZ_PJMS01000001.1, read as the reverse complement.
AGGTTTTATTTTATTAAAAGTAACAAAAAAATTATCTAAAAAGCTCTTTTAATCCCTCTAAATTCATTTCTTTCTGAGTCCCAGATTGCATATCCTTGACTGTAAATGTATTATTATTCATTTCAGAAGACCCTGCCAATACTACAAATGGTATTGATCGCTTATTCGCATACCCCATTTGTTTCTTCATTTTTGCATTATCAGGATATAGCTCTGCTATTATCTCATCATTTCTAAGCGCATTAACTGCTTTCAGGCAATAAAGTGCTTCTTCTTCTCCAAAATTTATGAATAGTGCCTTGGTTGAAGGTGCAACCGTTTCAGGAAACAACCCTAATTCTTCAAGAACAAGATAAATTCTATCCAAACCAAAAGAAATTCCTACGCCGCTAATATCTTTTAACCCAAAAATTCCTGTCAGATCATCATATCTACCTCCCCCACCTATAGACCCCATCTTAACAGTATCTGGTGCTGATACTTCAAAAATAGCTCCTGTATAATAGTTTAATCCTCGCGCTAATGTAACATCAAGATCCAAAATTGCGGTTTCTAATGGAATCTCTTTAATAGCATTAACTATAAATTGTAATTCTTCTACTCCTTGCATTCCTTCTTCAGAAGAAGCTAACATGTTTCGTAATTTATCTAACTTTTCTGATGTCGTTCCTGTAAAGTTAAAAAGTGGTTTTACGCTTTCTATAGCAGTTTCAGAAATCCCTTTATTCAGCATCTCTTTCTTCACCCCTTCTTCACCAATTTTATCCAATTTATCCAGAGCAACCGTAAAATCGATTAATTTATCACTTGCACCTATTACTTCTGCAATTCCAGAAAGAATTTTACGATTATTAATTTTAATGGTTACTCCCTGAAGTTTCAGTTTTGAAAAAACAGTATCATATAGCTTAATAAAATCAACCTCTTGCCATAAAGAAGCACTTCCCACCACATCTGCATCACATTGATAAAACTCTCTAAAACGCCCTTTTTGTGGCCTATCTGCCCTCCAAACGGGTTGCATCTGAAATCTTTTGAAAGGAAAATCAATTTCATTCTGGTGTTGCACAACATAACGCGCAAATGGTACCGTAAGATCATAACGAAGTGCTTTTTCGCTAATTCTTGTTGTTATTTTCGCACTATCCTTAGATGTGTATAGAGCTTCATCTACCTTACTTAGATAGTCTCCACTATTTAATATCTTAAAAATCAATCGATCCCCTTCTTCTCCATATTTACCCATCAAGGTTTCACTATTTTCAAAACTAGGGGTTTCGATAGGATGAAAACCAAATAACTGAAACTGTGATTTGATAACATTCATAATATAACTTCTCTTAGCCACTTCTATAGGCGAAAAGTCACGTGTTCCTTTTGGTATTGATGGTTTTTGTGCCATTATCTAATTTTTAGCAAATGACTTGATAGAAGGAAAAAGTACTATAATGTTTATCAAATCCTTAATAAACACACATATACAACATTCTATAAGTACTTTGCAAATTGTTTTAATTTTTACATCTAGGGATTAGCTAACTGATAGTCAATGCAATAAACAACAACTTTCAAAGAACCGCTAATACTCACTAGCTATTTCAAGCTACAAATATCTAAAAAAAGTATAAAGACGTTTATCAATACACATAAAAAATCTGGTTTTTTAAGTAACTTTAAACACGTTTTATAGTCATATACTAAGAACACACTATCAAATACTATTATGTTTTCACTTTTTAGAGAAAATATCAGGATCGCAATGGACTCTATAAAAGGGCAAGTCCTACGTACTGTTCTTACCATATTAATCATTGCCATTGGTATTACATCATTAGTAGGAATACTTACCTTGGTTGGTGCTTTAGAAAACACAATTTCTGGAGATTTTGCATCAATGGGTGCTAACACTTTTAATATCCAACGTTATGAATTTAGCACAAGAAACAGTAGAGATCGAGATAAAATCAATCCTATTATTAGCTATCGCAATGTAAAAGAGTTTAAGGATAAATTCACCTATCCTTTTTCAAAAACCTCTATTCATTTTACCGGTACTCGTAATGCTGAAGTAAAATATGAAAGTAACAAAACCGACCCAGAAGTATCTGTAGTAGGGATTAACGAAAATTACCTTGAAAATACCGGAACCGAAATAGATAATGGTCGAAATTTCACTTTTTTTGATGTAGAAAACAACAACCATGTATGCCTCATCGGATCTGATTTTAAAAAGAATTTATTTAAGGATACTAATCCTTTGGGTAAAACGATAAGTATTAGAGGGGTAAAATTTAAGGTAATCGGGCTTCTAGAGAGTAAAGGAGCTACATTTAGAAACAATCAGGATTTAAGAGTCCTTATTCCTTTGCAGATAGCGAGATCTATTTTTACACTGCCTAATATTAATTATGGTATTAGTGTAAAAGTAGATGACAAACAATTCCTAGAAGGTGCTCAGGACGAAGCTATTCTAACTTTTAGAAATATTAGAAAATTAAACCCAATTGAAGAAAACAATTTTGGTCTTGAGCGTAGTGATGACTTATTAAATCGAATAGCCAGTATTACTGTTTATCTGTACTATGCTGCTTGGATCATTAGTATTATTACCATATTCGGTTCATCAATCGCCTTAATGAATATCATGTTGGTTTCTGTCACGGAACGAACCCGAGAAATTGGGGTAAGGAAAGCTTTGGGAGCCAAAAAATACACTATTGCAGGTCAGTTTTTTATGGAAACCATTATTATTGGTCAAATTGGAGGGCTTGTAGGTATTATTCTAGGAATCCTAATTGGCGGAGGTATTTCGTCTTTGGCAAATTTCTCCTTTAGTACTCCTTGGTTAGCTATATTCGCCGCAACAACTATTTCTTTTGTAATAGCAGTTGTTTCTGGACTATACCCTGCCTTAAAAGCAGCAAAACAAGATCCTATAGAATCTTTGAGATACGAATAGCAAATATTAACTAAACAATACCATTACAGCTTATTGAGGTATTCCAAAATAACTCGATCACTAATATTATTTTAAAACCGCTGTTATTATTCTCTGTTTTCGATCATAGTAGCAAAATACCTATATAACTCTCCTTTGGTAATATTTGCTCCTTTTTGGATTAAAGTAAATTTATCCACATTTCTATCATCACTATATTCTTTTGATGCATTATAAAATACTACTTCGTCATTTAGTAAATTATTCTGCAACCATTGATACCCTTCTTGTGTAGTAATGTCAATAGTATCATTATTAACCTTTACCGCAATAAGACACATCTCATTATCTTGTAATTCGAACAAATGTATCTGATCTTTCGAAAAATGCTCCAGATATTGTGCGTTAGCAAGTACTTTTTCCCATACTAAATCACTAAAAATATCAATCTCTTCTTCAGCAACCTGAGGTTTATTTTCTTTAATATCGCTCCATTCTTCTGCTGTAATTGATTGTGTTGCCAAAAAGTTAATGAATTCTACATGTAACTCTTCTAATTGCTCCTTGCTTAGTCTTTGATATTTCATTTAAAAAAAATTGACTGCAAAAGTAATTATAAAAAGATGATTTCAAAACAATAAACACTGTCTTCTAACCTCTATTATACCTTTTTCATAAAAAAATCGATAACTTCTAAAGTTCTTATATTTATCCTTCAACAAATAACTACACACAAAATGAATACTTTTTATACCACACATGTCTCTCCCTTCTTTTTATTTCTCTTCATAGCATTAACTATAAATGCTCAAAAACTTTCTAAAACAGAAAAAAAAATCATTAAATCGATAGAGGCAAATCACGAATCGGCTATTCAGTTTTTAGAGAAAGTAGTGAATATCAATAGCGGAACAATGCATCACGCTGGTGTAAAAGAAGTTGGAATGATATTTAAAGAGCAATTTGATGCAATTAATTTTAATACACGCTGGATTGATATGCCATCAGAAGTAAATCGAGCCGGACATTTGTTTGCAGAAACTACTGGAAACAAAGGAAAAAAAATACTACTCATTGGTCATTTGGACACCGTATTTGAAAAAGATAGTCCTTTTCAAAAGTTTAAGAAAGATGGTGATATTGCATATGGCCCCGGGACCAATGATATGAAAGGTGGAGATGTAGTTGTGCTATATGCTTTAAAAGCATTACATGAAAACGAATTACTTAGTGACTCACAAATCATAGTCGCCTTTACTGGAGATGAAGAAAGCACAGGTAAACCATTAGATATTAGTAGGAAAGATTTAATCGATGCTGCAAAAAAAAGTGAAATAGCACTAGGATTTGAGACATCAACAGGATTTAATTATGCTACAGTTGCCCGCCGGGGATCTTCTGGATGGAAACTAGAGGTTAAAGGAAAAAGGGCACACTCATCTGGTGTTTTTAATGATCGTGTAGGCGCAGGTGCTATTTTTGAAGCGTCCAGAATTTTAAATAGCTTCTATACCGATGTTAAAGGAGAAGAATTCTTAACCTTTAACCCCGGAGTAATTTTGGGAGGAACAGAGGTTAAATTTGATAGCTCAATAAGTAAAGGAGAAGCTTTCGGAAAAAGCAACGTTGTATCCCAAACTGTTATAGTAAAAGGAGGATTGCGTTTTATTTCTGAAGAGCAAAAAGAAAGAGCGCGCTCCAAAATGAAAAAAATCATTACAGAAAACTTACCGCAAACCAGTGCAACCATTACTTTTAATGATAGCTACCCAGCCATGCAACCAACTGAAGGCAATCACAAACTATTAGTATTACTAAATGAAGTAAGTAAAGCTCTTGATCAAGGAGTGGTTGAAGCATATGATCCTGGTAAACGAGGGGCAGCAGATACTTCTTTTGTGGCAGATTATGTAGATTGTCTAGATGGATTAGGAACCATGGGTAGTGGAGCACACACTCCAAAGGAAACATTAGATTTAACTACTTTTGAAGCTTTGACTAAGCGTACTGCAATACTCATCTATCGATTAATCAATCAATAATTTTTTAAACAACAAAAGCCTTCAAAATGAAGGCTTTTGTTGTTCTTTAAAAGAGAACTAAATTTCTTTTTTAGAATTTAGAATATATATCGCAATCCAACCTGAGCCTGCCATCTTGATTGAAGGCTTGAATCATACCCAAAAGTATCAACCAAGTTTGAATCAAAAGAATAGGTAGGAGTGTTTGTAGTTGTATCCACATTAACCCCTAAAACTTGTACATTATTTGGTTGTTGCACTAATCCCCAATCCGAATTGATTAAATTACCTACATTTAAAACATCTAAGCTAAACTGTATTGTATTAGTTCGTTCGCCAACATTAATATTAAAATCCTGAAGTAATTTGAAATCCACCTTATTTCTCCATGGCGCTATTGCTCCATATCGTTCTGCGTAGCTTCCTCTATTTTCACTTAAATAATCATCTTGTCTTATATATGATTCAAAAGCAATTCTTTGCGCTTCTCTTTCAGTAATTGAAGCACCACTAAACGAATATGTTGCCAATTCAGCCTGTGTAGGGATATAGATTAAATCATTCAGAGAAGATCCGTCTCCATTAATATCTCCTGCGTATGTGTAATTAAATCGGCCACCTTGCGCAAACTCAGCAAAAGCAGAAATAGTAGTTGCAAATCTCTCATTACCATATATCCATTTTTTGGAAGCAACAGCAATAATTCTATGTTTATCTCCATATTTAGAGTACGATAGTGCATCATTATTTACATTTCCTAAAGCAGGATTACCAGCAAATGCATCTCCTGTAATTTCTGCTTCAATAGAATTCACATCCTTAGAATCCAAATAGCTATAGGCTATACTCGCGTATAAGTTATTATCAAAATTCTTGGCCGCTTTAAAAGAAGCATTTACAATTCTCCCTTTATCAGAATTAGTAAGTACAAAAGCATTATTAGCCCCTTTGTCTGAAGTACCATATATTTGTCTATTATCAACTCCCGATAATGTTTGAGTTGGTTCACGTAATCCCCAATTCTGAACATGGATTCCATTTATATCTTTCGTATAGGCAAAATCACCGGTAAGAATCACACCATTATTCAATCTATAATCCACTCCTAAGCTAGATCTCCATACCTGAGGAAACTGAAAATCAGGATCTACAATCTGGAAAAAACCATCGTCTGCCCCACTCACTTGGTTTCCTATCCATACAAATGGTAATCTACCTGTAAATATACCTGTACCACCACGTATTTGAAAAGTTTTATCTCCTCTAACGTCATAGTTAACCCCTAGTCTTGGTGATATCAAAATTTTATCGGTAGGCAAAGTAGTTGAATTCAAAGATACCGGCCCTTTGTTAGGATTAAAATATACAATACTCTCATCTCTACTAGCTCCATTATCTGTATCTATATAATCCTGAATACGCTCATCGGTATCAAAATATAATGGTTTATCAAACCTAAGTCCGAAACTAAGCTTAAGTCGTTCTATAACATTCCATTCTTCCTGGACATAAAAGGCCAATTGCCCTACATTCAATTCTGCTAATTTCCAACCTCCATTATTACCATCTCCTGCAGCATTTAGTGCAGTAAATCGATCCTGAGCAAATTGTAGATTAGCAGCAACTACACCATTATTTGCATCATCCAAAAAGGAACTTACTGAACTATAAGGCGAAAACAATCCACGATATGTTGATCCAAAATTAGCAAAATCTTCATATGCTGTTAAATTAAACGAATTTTTAAATCTAAACATCTCGAAAGAAGCTCCTACTGTAACAGTATGATCTCCAAGGAAAATATTAAGGTTATTAGTTGCCTGAATTACTTTTTGATCTAACTTATTATTGATAGAAAATGGTTCATGACCAGCAATAATATAATTTGATCCGGCTCCATCCTGAATTGTTATTACAGGTGCAGGTGACGATAACGGATTTCTGAAATCATCAAAATGTGTATAACCAGCTTGAAATTTATTAGCAAACTTACTTGAGAACGTAGAATTAACCTCTAATTGAAAAGAGTTTATATTATTATTAATTTCATAACCTGAATTCTCAAACTGTAATGTAGAAGCACTAGGTCCTCTGATTCCTAATGCTGTAGGATGCGCAGGTTTCTCTTTAGAAGCTCTTAAAAAATTATAAATAATAGCTGCTCGATGCTTATCATTAATATTCCAATCTAACTTAAGGATTCCTTTGGTTGATTCTGAATCATATGTAAATCCTTTATATGCACCAGTAGTATACCCTAAATTTGCCAGTGCATTACTAACCGCGATCATATCCGACTCTAATACACGAGATTCATTAATTCCACCACTACCAGTATTAGGTAACCAGGATGAACCTAGATCAGTACGTTGATCTCTTTCTGCGTTAGCAAAAAAGAATAATTTGTTTTTGATAATAGGTCCACCGATACTAAATCCGTATTGAGTTTGTTCTAGATCAGACTTAAATACATCATTTCCTTTTACTTTTCCTCCGGTAAGATCTTCATTTCTAAAGAACCCATAGACAGTTCCTTTAAATGTATTCGTTCCACTTTTTGTAACAGCATTAACAGAAGCTCCTGTAAATCCAGACAATGTTACATCATAAGGAGCTGTAGATACTTGAATCTGCTCGATAGCATCCAATGAGATTGGTTGCGCATCGGTCTGGCCTCCAGGAGTTGCTGCATCTAACCCAAAAGGGTTATTAAACACAGCCCCATCTAAACTAAAATTATTAAATTGATCGTTTCTTCCTCCAAAAGAGTTTCCACTTGCAGTAGGTTCTAATCGAGTGAAATCCGCAGCAGAACGCGATATTGTAGGTAATGTTCGTAATTCTCTCCTACCAACACTGGTTTCTGCACCAGTTCGGTCACTACTGAACGTAGCGTTTTTATTTGTAGTAATTACAACTTCTTCTAATTGATTATCATCTTCAACCAACACTATGTTAAGGTTAAAGGTTTGTCCTAATTGCAGGTACACTTCATCAATAAGTTGTTTTTTAAAACCAACATAACTTATTGTTATTCTATATGGACCTCCTACACGCAAATTGTTTAGATTAAAACGACCATCAAAATCAGTCACTCCACCATAAGAAGTACCTGTAGGACCGTGTAATGCTGTAATATTAGCACCGGGTAGTAGTTGATTCTGACTATCGCGTACGATTCCTGAAATATTTGAAGTAGTAACCTGAGCATTAATCGCCCCCCCCATTAATACCAAAATTAATAGAATAATTTTTTTCATAGAATAATTTTTAATTAATTTAAGAATAAATAAAAATAAAAATAAAAAATCGCTCAAAGAGCGATTTTTCATAATATTATAAAACAGTTATCAACTGTTATACACCTATTTAGCTTTAGTAACTACTTCAAAAGCAACCGGAATGATTACTTCTCTATGAAGGCGAACAGAAGCGTCATACTGACCTAAACGCTTAATTGTTCCGCCTGGTACAGTAATAAATTTCTTTTCCAATTCAACACCTTCTTTAGCAAATGCTTCTGCAACATCAGCATTAGATACAGAACCAAATAATTTACCTCCAGTTCCTGATTTTGCTAAAATTTTGATCTCTAATCCACTAAGTTTCTTTCCAATTTTTTCTGCATCTTCGATCTCTTTCTTTTCTTTAAAAGCACGTTGTTTTAACGTTTCAGCAAGTACTTTTTTTGCAGAAGGAGTTGCTAATAATGCAAGTCCATTAGGAATTAAATAGTTACGACCATAACCATTCTTAACTTCTACTACATCGTCTGCGAATCCTAGATTCTCAACGTCTTTCTTTAATATAAGTTCCATAATTGTTATGACGAATTTTATTTTAATAAATCACCAACGTATGGCATTAAAGCTAGATGTCTTGCTCTTTTTACAGCAACACTTACTTTACGTTGATATTTTAATGAAGTTCCTGTAAGACGACGAGGTAATAATTTACCTTGCTCATTTACAAATGCCATTAAGAAATCTGGATCTTTATAATCAATATATTTGATACCTGATTTTTTAAAACGACAATATTTCTTCGTTTTTGATGTATCTATATTAAGAGGAGTAAGATATCTGATCTCTCCGTCTTTTTTTCCTTTAGCTTGTTGTTCTATAGATGACATAATTAAGCTTTTTGTTTGTTTCTATTTCTTCTTTTCTCTGCCCAAGCAATTGCATGCTTATCAAGGCGTACAGTAAGGTAACGCATTACTCGTTCATCTCTTCTGTACTCAACTTCTAAAGCATTAATAGCTTCACCAGGTACCTGGTATTCAAATAAGTGATAAAAACCACTTTTTTTGTGTTGGATTGCATATGCAAGCTTTTTAAGCCCCCAATCCTCTTTTGATATCATCTTGGCGCCATTAGAAACAAGAATGTCTTCGTATTTCTTAACTGTTTCCTTTATCTGATCTTCAGATAAAACGGGATTCAAGATGAAAACAGTTTCGTATTGATTCATAATAAATCTATATTTAAATTAAAATTGGCTGCAAAAGTAAGACTATTTTTTGGATTTTCAAACCCTAATTTCATTCCGATGAAACACTATTTTTATCGACAAAAAGCCGAAATTGTTTGTGGAAATAAGATATATTCATTAATATTGTAATGGAATATATAACACTATACAAGTGGAGCAATCTCAATTAAAATGTGCGGTAGTAGACGATTCCCGCCTTCAAAGACTAGCTATTGTAAAGCTAATAGACGAACATTCTTCACTAGAATTAGTGGCTGAGTGGAATAATGCTATTGAGACCAAAAACGGTTTACTCGATACTCAAGTGGACTTATTATTCTTAGATATTGAAATGCCAATCCTTACTGGTTTTGATCTTTTGGATGATTTAGAAAACAAACCTCATATCATTTTTGTCACAGGAAAAACGAAATATGCTTTTAAAGCTTTCGATTATGATGCTATAGATTATTTAAGAAAACCATTAAAAAAAGATCGTTTTAATGCTGCTGTTGATAAAGCTCTTAGCATGTCTCGAATAGGAGGAGAAAATGCTAGTGTAGAAGATGACGACTATATTTTTGTAAAGAGTAATCTGAAAAAAAGAAAGATTTTCCTTAATCAACTAAAATATGTAGAAGCTTTAGGAGATTATGTTAAGCTGATAATGGAAGAAGGAGATCCTATTGTTGTATTAGCTACAATGAAATCTTTTGAAGCACAACTACCAAGTGATCGTTTTTTAAGAATTCATAAATCTTATATTGTGAATCTAGACAAGGTAGAACGTTATAACAGTCGTAACATAGAAATTGCGGATGAGAAAATACCGCTTAGCAGACACAAAAAACATTCTTTAATAGAAGCTTTGAATAATTAGTGTCAAATCAAGCATACTTTAGTCAAACCAAGTCTTGCTCTTTTTGCTTCATGCTTCTTTAAAAAATAATTGCGTAGCTAAGCTATGCAACTATTTTTTGCATCGTCTGAAACAAAAATAGCTACAACTTATCCAACACAATACACTTTACACTAGTAGTTATCTACATTAATTATAACTCTTACTCCCGAAAATTCTTTTACACTTTTAAAAGAAGTGTTGATTTTTTTTATCACTTCTTTTGTTTTGTTTAAGGATTGACCTTGAGGTATTTTTATAACTATATTTTTATGATATTGATTTCGTATTCTTGAGACAGGAGGGAATTCTGGCCCCAAAACATTTTCATTAAATACGTTTCTAAGTGATCTAGCCAACCAATTTGTAGCTTCATTTACTCTATTATAGTCTTTATGCTTACCTGTTATTTTTATTATTTTATAAAAAGGAGGGTATTTATACTGATGCCTTTCTTCGATTTGATCTGTATACATCCCAGAATAGTCATTAACAGACACCTGTTGCAAAATTTGGTGAAAAGGATTATACGTTTGAATCAAAACTTTACCTCTTTTCTTAGTTCTACCTGCTCGACCTGCTACCTGCTGCATTAACTGAAAACTACGTTCATGTGCTCTAAAATCAGGGAAATTAAGTAGATTATCCGCATTCATTATACCTACAAGGCTTACATTTCTAAAATCCAATCCTTTAGACAGCATTTGTGTACCCACCATAATATCAATATCTCCTTCTTCAAAACTATTTATGATCTTTTCATACCCATGTTTTCCTCTGGTTGTATCCTGATCCATTCTCCCAATTTTATGATCAGGAAAAAGCTCTTGCAGTTCATTTTCTATTTGCTCTGTTCCAAAACCTTTTGTAGTTAAATCAACGCTATCACAAGCCATGCACTTTTGAGGCATTGCTATATGATGCCCACAGTAATGACATCGTAGCTGATTTCTAAAACTATGAAATGTAAGGCTAACATCACAATTTGGACATTGAGGAGAGTGTCCACAAGTATTACATTCTATTACAGGAGAATACCCTCTTCTATTTTGAAAAAGAATAACTTGCTCTCCTTCTTTTAAAGCGTCATGAATACCCGTTAATAAGGTATCACTAAAATGCCCTGTCATTTCTTTTTTCTTATATTTTGTTTTTATATCTACCAAATTAATTTCTGGCATTAGTACATTACCATACCTTCTGGTCAATTGTACAAGTCCATATTTTTTTTGCCTTGCATTATAATATGTCTCAATAGCTGGAGTCGCAGACCCTAATACTACTTTGGCACAAAACATTTTAGCTAAAACGATTGCTGTATCCCTTGCATGATATCTCGGCGCAGGATCATATTGTTTAAATGTATTTTCGTGCTCTTCATCTACTATAATTAATCCCAAATTGACAAATGGTAAAAATATTGCTGATCTAGCACCAATAACCACTTGTGCTTTTGATTTTTTAGCTTTCACATTGTTCCATGCCTCTACTCTTTCATTAACAGAGTACTTAGAGTGATATACTGTAAGTTTTTCTCCAAAATATTCCTGTAATCGGGTAATGAGTTGTGTTGTTAAAGCTATTTCGGGAAGTAAATACAGTACCTGCTCCCCTTTCTGAATAACTTGTTCTATAAGTTTTACATACACTTCTGTTTTTCCAGATGAAGTAACTCCATGAAAAAGACATACGTCTTTATCTTCAAAAGAACTCTTTATTTCCTCGTAAGCCCTATGTTGATATTCATTAAGTTGTTTAGTATTTTCTGTCGTTTCTCCTGTATATTGAACCCGATCGGTTTGCAAATGATATTCGTCTAATATATTTTTATCGACCAATGCTCGTATTACAGCTGCAGAGCTATTAGAAGCTTTCACCAGATCACTAACCTTAATTGATTTGGTAGTTTGTGCCTGTAATGTAAATAAATGCATCAATACCTCCCTTTGTTTAGGCGCTCTGGTCATTGTATCTAATAAAATCCGTAACGATTCTTCTTTATTATATCCTGTATTTAATCGAATATATCGCACTATTTTGGGCTTATATTGCTCATAAATTTCTTCCTGAACGGTAATAACTTCTTTTTCTATTAATCGTTTTATGACAGGTAATACATTTTTCTTACTAACAATACTCATCACTTCTTGTATACGAAGTAAGCTCTGATATTGCAATGCTTCATAAATCAGAAATTCATCATCTTTTAACAAGGATTCATCAAAAAGAGATTTTTCATTTTTCAGAATTATAGTTTCACTTTCAAGTAAGAAGGCTCCAGGAAGAGCAGCTCTCATTACTTCTCCTTTTGTGCACATATAATAACTAGAAATCCAAGACCATAGCTCTAACTGATGTTGTGTAACTATTGGTGATTCATCAAGAATATGTTCTATTTCTTTAGCTTCATATACCAAAGGTGGATTTTGATGTATCTTTGTTACCAAAGCTGCATACACCTTGCTTTTCCCAAATTGAACAGCCACACGCATTCCTGGTTGTAAAAAAGTAGCTTCAGCTTTATTAATACTATAGGTAAACTCTTTATCAAGAGGTATAGGGAGAATTACATTTATAAAGTATGACATTACCAATTATAACAAAATTCGGAATAGTTTAGTGTAAAACAACAAAAATACAAGTTTAACTCATAGAATGAAGTTTAATTTTTAAGAATAAAAAAAGTCCGATTTATTAATTAAACCGGACTTACTATTATATATGTTTGTATTCTTTATTTACTCAAGCCTAACATTCCTCCTTTTATAAGTTTACAAGCAGGCTCATTTCCTAACCAAATCTTAAATAGGGCATATTTAAAATCTCTGCCTTTTATAAAACCAAGCTCTTCTCCATTTTTATAGGTTTTAATTCCTTTTCCTTTGATGTATACTAAATCAAAATAATCATTAATCTGCATAGGTGAAGAAAATAATTTCAAAAACTTTTCGATTCTTACATCTAAGGTTTGAGTATTACCAAACATTGCATCATCAAAGCCTTTTCTAAAAACTTTAATCATTCGCTTATTTGTTACTTTCTTAGAAACGATATTTAAACGGATAGACATACTTTCATCAGAATCTAAGACTACTCCAGGATCATTATATTTCTTCTTGGTATAAAGACCTCCCGAATAGGTATCAAATCCAAGAATACTTCTCATTCCTGCTCCATTTAGAGACAGTTCTTCTCCGTCAAAATTAACCTTATATGGTAATACGATATCCCCTACTCTTACCTGAGCTGCAGACACTGTAGATATGAGTGCTATGATTATTAAAGTAATTATTTTTTTCATGGTTTAGATTTTTAAAATTTCAGAAGTTTAGTCCAAAATCTTTAAAAACCTAACTAAAGAAAACGTTAAATTTTATAATTAATTAAATTTCAAGAAAGAAATAGGGCATATTCTTCATACGCGAATCCATTTTTGTGTTCTATATAAAAAAGCTATATATCCTCGCACATTAAGTACATTTGGGTTATCCTCATCAATCCAGATTTTACATCGGTAAACTTTGCCATTCTCTGGGTCCATAATAGTTCCTGCTTCATATTCATTCCCATCTTTTTCAAGCTCTTTGATAATCACCATTCCCTCTATAGGCTTATTATAGTCACTGCCTTTACACTCAATGCATAACTTCTTTCTTTCAGCCTCATCTAATACTTGTAGAATCTTACCAAACAGTTTGTTTCCTTTCTTATAAATTTCAACAATAGATCGTGGCTCTCCCGTATTATCATCAATAGTTTTCCATTGCCCTACTATTTGAGCATTTACCTTTATCGAAACCAACAATAATACAACAAAAAGTATTCTATAAAAACTCATAATATTATGACCATTTGTATTTATAAATCCTAAGATAAAAAAATATAGCAAAAACAAAAAGCTATTGGTTATACCAATAGCTTTTATTAAATATCTTAATTCGTGCCCCGATCTATTGTAGTCCTAGCATTCCCATTTTAATTTCTTCACTTGCTGGTTCATCTCCTAGCCAAATTTTAAATAATGCATATTTAAAATCTCGTCCTTCGATTTCACCAAGTTTCTTTCCATTTTTAAATGCTGTTACTCCTTTATCCTTAATATAAACAAGATCAAAGATGTCGTTTTTCACGATAGGTTCAGAGAAAAAATTAATAAACTTATTAATTCTCCCGTTTAATGCTTTTGTATTACCAAAGGTAGCTTTTACAAAACCATCTTTTACAGCTTTAATCATTTTCTTTTGTGTAACAAAGCCAGAAACAATATTAAGTTTTATTGCCATAGTCTCGTTAGCATCAAGAATTGCTTTAGGGTCTTTGTTCTTTTTTCCCAGATAAAGTCCTCCTGCGTACATATCAATCCAGAGCACTTTTCTCATTCCGGCACCATTTAATTTTAAATCGGCGTCTCCAAAATTTTCTTCATAAGGCAAAATAGCTTTACCAATCCTAATTTGCGCAGTAGCAGTAGTAAGGGAAATTAACGCTACCAATACTAAAGTAATTTTTTTCATTATAATTTAAGGGTATTTGGGGTATTAATATTTGTTTGTACTTAATTTTAAAGCGCACAAATATAAAAAATATTATGCACGCACAACATCCTGAAATACATTTACTTAAATTTTTAACAAAAATACGATTATATCCTATTTATTTAACTACCAAGCATTTCTTTTTTGAGTCCTTTATCTGCTGGTTTATTTCCTAGCCAGATATTAAAAAGCGCTTTTTTAAAGTCTAACCCCTTAACATGTCCTTTTTCTTTACCATCTTTATAGATTACACTTCCTTTTCCTTTTTCATATACCATATCATAGACCTGACCTACTTCAATTTCATTATTAATATATCCTAAAAATCTTTCTATTCTTTCATTATAAGGCCCCATATTTCCATTGGTTGATTTTTTAAACCCTTCGCGTAATGCATTAGCCATTTTACTTCTAGACATCATACCCGACAGGATATGTAACTTAATTGCCATAGTTTCATCTGCATTAGCTATTGCATTGGCATTACTATTCTTTTTCTTAAGATATAGTGCTCCTGCATAGATATCGAAAAAGAATTTTTCTCGAAGACCTCCGCCATTGATTGTCAAATTTTCTTCATTAAATTTTACTGTATTAGGTAGTGTAGCATCACCGATTTTGGTTTGAGCTTGCACAGATACAATAGTAAAAAAGGCAATAAACAATATACTTAGTTTTTTCATTTTAATAATTTTTAGAAATCTATTATTAGTAAAATTATGAATTAAAATTCTTTCTTAGTTGATTTAATGAAGCATTTAGTTCAAAACCTAGTAGTACTAAATTTGCATTAAGCCATATGTATAGCATTAATATCAACATTGCCCCAATCGAACCATACAATTGATTATAATTTGAGAAATTATCAATATATATCCCAAACAGATATGTTGTGATTATAATCAAAAAAGTAGTCATAAATGCACCTGGTGAAAAGAATTTATTTTGTTTTCCTTCTGAGGTACCGAAATAAAATAAAGTGGCAATAATAACAAATATCATAAATACAAATAATGCATATTTACCTATTGTTAACCAAAAAACAGTATCATCAACGACTCCCATTTTATTTAGATCATCTACCAAATACGAAAAATATAAAGTTCCTATAACTGTAATTAACAATAACGATGCCACGATAATAGATACTCCTAATGCTACTACATATTGCCGTACAAAATTTCTATTAAGAGTTACATGGTAAGAATATTCAAAACCAGAAAAAACTGCATTGACTCCATTGGTCATAAAAAGTATCGATAGCACAAAAACAGTCGATAGTAATCCTCCCCGAGGGTTAGATGCTATATCTTCAAATATTCCAGAGAAAAAATCTGAAGATTGTTTTGGTAATGCTCCTTTAATAAATTCGAAAAAATTCTCCTCAAACCCATCTATTGGCACATAAGGAATCAAATTAAGCAGAAACAATAAGAATGGAAATAGAGAAAGAAAAAAACTCCATGATATTGCACTCGCCCTAGCTGAAAAAGTTCCTTTTATAATCCCGATAACATAGATCTCTATTAGGTCATATATCGATAATCCTTCAAAACCAGGGAGAATAAGTTTCTTCCCTATTTTGACCAATATATTGATCACAGGAATTTTATTAAGCCTATCTTCTACAGGTTTTGACATATATTATACCGCTTTCAAGCTTAAATCTAGATTATATACAGAATGTGTTAGCGCACCGCTGCTAATATAATCTACCCCACATTCTGCATATTTACGAACAGTTTCTTCATTAATTCCTCCACTGGATTCGGTAAGACACGAATCACCAATTAATTTCACAGCTTCTCGAGTATCTTCATAATTAAAATTATCAATTAATATTCGATATACTCCTGGTGTTTGAAGTATTTCTTTAATCTCATCAAGATTTCGGGCTTCAACAATAATTTTGAGGTCAAGATTTCTATCAGAAAGATACTGCTTTGTTTTTTCTAAAGCTTTGGTAATTCCTCCTGCAAAATCTATATGGTTATCTTTTAGCATTACCATATCATATAGTGCAAATCTATGGTTCTCTCCTCCTCCAATCTTTACTGCCCATTTTTCTAATGCCCGTATTCCTGGAGTTGTTTTTCGAGTATCTAGAATTTTTGTACCTGTACCTTCTAAAAGAGTTACAAAATGATTTGTTTTGGTCGCAATTGCACTCATTCTCTGCATGGCATTAAGCACTAATCGTTCTGCTTTGAGAATAGATTGTGAACTTCCTGAAACATAAAAAGCAACATCTCCATATTTAACGGGAGAACCATCTTCTAGTAAGGTTTCGATTTCTATATTTGGATCTACATAATTAAATACTCTTTTAGCAAAATCTACTCCAGCCAGAACGCCTTCATCCTTAACTAAAAGTTTTGCTTTTCCGGTAGTAGATTCTGGAATGCATGCTAATGAACTATGATCACCATCTCCTACATCTTCACGTATGGCATTGGTAATTATCAAATCAATTTCTTTATTGAATTGGGTTTCGCTAATCATATTGAATGGTTATTTTTGCTAATGTAAAAAAAGAAGTCGGAAGTACGAAGTGAGAAGCACATCGTATTTTTATTTACTTTACAACATAAACCTAAGTTTCACCTGGTTTTTAAGTAGAAACTATTACTATATTGAACGCACATGAATATTAAATTACTTGCCGTAGGAAAAACAGATGATAAACAACTCAATGATCTTATCAACAACTATATCAAAAGGTTACAGTTTTATATTAAATTCAGTTTTGAAATCATTCCAGATATTAAAAATGTTAAAAACTTAAGTGAATCTCAACAGAAAGAAAAAGAAGGTAAATTAATTCTCAATCATGTAGAAAATTCTGATGTGCTGGTATTACTAGACGAAAATGGAAAGCAATATGATTCTGTACTATTTTCTGAAGTATTGCAAAAACATATGAATAGCGGGATCAAGCATTTGATTTTTGCTATAGGAGGGCCTTATGGATTTAGTCCCGAAGTATATAATCGAGCTAACAACAAACTATCATTGTCCAAAATGACATTCTCACATCAGATGATTCGTTTATTTTTTGTAGAACAATTATATCGTGGATTTACCATATTAAGAAACGAACCTTACCATCACCGATAAAACTCAACATATATATGCTTCTACAATACTATTAAGGTTGCTAAACATATCGAAGAATAGATAATCAGAATTACCGTTTTTTAAGCATACTACAAAAGTCAATCATAGATTTTAAACCATACCCTGTCTATGTTTTCTCTACAAAATTATCGTTTTCTCTTCATACTTCATCTTTGATAATTTCGTAACACTATCATACAGTGTAAAATGTTATTAATTTGAAACAAAAGCTTGATTTATTGATTGAATCAAAAAAGTCAGGATCAGTTTTAATAAAAAAATGATCGTTTTTACTATATTTGGAGAAGTTTTTTGAATCCCCCCATCATTAAAACTTAAAACCGAAATCCTATACATTAGTTATTATTTACTTAGCCCTGTTTAGAGTTTCAAAATAGAAATGGTGACATTTTAAAGTTTACAATCATCTGACTTATTAAAATAAATTCATGCAAACATTAGAGTATCTACTTTCCAAAGAGGTTAAAAATACTATTCATATAGCACAATCAATTGCTAAAGAATATCATAATAATCAATATAATGCTGCACATTTATTAAAGGCTCTATTACATAAAGACGTTGGATTAAAAGATTTTTTTAATCAGATAGATGGAGATATTTACTATTTTGAAGAGTGGTCTGAGGTAAGAATAGAGGTCTTGCCTAGAGCAACTAACATACCTGATAAAATTGAAGGCGATAAAACTATTGAAGCAATTTTTAACGAAGCAGATAGCATTAAACTAAAATTAGGAGAAGATGAAATTACGCCACTCTCTTTATTAGTTTCTATTTGTACCCCTGGTGTAGGGTTTTCATATGAACAACTAAAGACTTTACCTCTCAAAGCTGATGATATTTTAATAGCAGCTAATACAGGAGGTACATCATCCTTAAAAAATAAAAACAGTATTTCTAAAAAAAATATTTCTAATACTGCTAATAAAGTTGATTCCGGAATTTTACAAGAATATTGTATAGATAAAACTTTTGAAGCAAAAAATAAGGCTTTAAAAGATATTTCGGGAAGAGATGCGGCAATAAAAATGATCATGGAGATATTGGGAAGACATTCTAAACCCAATGTACTCATTACAGGAGATCCCGGTGTTGGTAAATCAGTATTACTAGATGGTTTTTCTGAAACAATGATAAATGGTACTGTACCAGATGCTTTAAAAAATGCCCAGATTTATGAGTTGGATTTTATCCATTTAGTTTCGGGTGCTAGTTATAAAAGTGAGGTAGAAGACAGATTTAAAAAAATCATTACCGCTCTAAAAGAATTTGAAAAACCAGTTTTATTAATAGATGAAATAAATAACCTCACTGATAAAGATAATGGAAATCAAGGTTTGGTAAATATTTTAAAATCAGAACTGGTTAAGGGAGAGATTACTTTTATTGGTACCGTAACCAATGATGCTTTTAGAAAACATATTGAGATTGATGAAGGGTTGTCTAGAAGATTTGAGATTATAACTTTAGAGGAACCCTCAGAAGAAGATGCTTTAACTATGATTTCTGACACTATCGATAAGTATAAGAAACACCATAATCTAGATATCGACAATGATACTATAGAAGAAGCAATTCGGCTCTCTAAGAGGTTTAACAAAGAAAGAAGTTTGCCAGATTCAGCTATCGACCTTATAGACAGAACAATGTCTGCTACTCGTTATATGTTAGAAACTACAGTTGCTAAAGTTGAAAATGTAAAAAAAGACATTGAAGCTATTAAAAGCATTGAAAAAGAAGAAGACGAAAAAATATCGGATCTCAAATGGCAATGGGAAAATCTAAAACAAATTTTTAGTTATTTATTATTTGCGGATCTTGGTGATGATGACAATTTTGTCGGTATTGAAAAAACAGAAAATGGTATTAAAAAAATAGAAAATGTTCTTGAAATATTTTTAAACAAGGCCAGCATAAAGAAAGAAACCATTGACAAAAATGATATTTCTTCTACCATTGCAAATAAAACTGGTATTCCAGTAGGGAAACTTCAGGCAGACGAGAAAGAGCGTTTACTTACTATGGAAGATCATTTAAAAAAGCGAGTTATCGGCCAAGATCATGCTATTCAAACTATAACAGAAGCTATTCTCGAATCTCGATCCGGATTAAGTAAGCCTGGCTTACCAATTGGTTCATTCTTTTTTACAGGACCTACAGGAACAGGAAAAACAGAATTAGCAAAATCCTTGGCAGAGTTTTTATTTCAGACAGAAGAAGCTATTATTAGGTTTGATATGTCTGAGTTTAAAGAAGAACATTCTGCTGCATTACTATATGGAGCACCTCCAGGTTACGTTGGGTATGAAGAAGGTGGATTATTAGTTAATAAAATTAGACAAAAACCTTATTCTATAGTGCTCTTCGATGAAATCGAAAAAGCACATCCATCTGTATTTGATATTTTTCTACAAATTCTCGATGAAGGGAAATTAAATGATCGTTTAGGTAAAACCGGTGATTTTTCAAATGCTGTAATTTTATTCACTTCAAATATTGGAAGTGAACATGTAATAAAATCCTTTACAGCAGGGGAAATTCCTAAATCCACGGATCTTCTCGAAATAATGTCAAGGCATTTTAGGCCAGAATTTCTTGGAAGGCTTACAGAAATTATTCCTTTTTCTCCAATAACAAAAAATAACGTAGTTAAGATATTTGAAATTCAGATGAAAGATCTGTACAAAGCCCTTAATAAACAAGAGATAACTTTAGAGCTTACCGAAAAAGCAAAAGAATTCCTTGCTCATAAAGGGTTTACTCCAAAATATGGAGCAAGACCTTTAAGAGGAATTATACGAACAGAACTAAGATCATCATTATCAAAAAAAATAATTACAGGCAAAATTAGTAAAGGAAGTCTAGTACAATTAGACGTAAAAGAAGAAAAATTGATATGGAATTATAGTTAATTCTATAACCTGTGACAAAATTTAGTATATTTATAATTTATCAAACATAAATACGTATTTACATGGACAATACATACGGATTAGGAGGAACAGAAGTAAAAACTGACGCAAATGAAGCGATTCTCGAAATTGGGCAGAATAAAACATTGCTCATTCAAAAATTAACACAAGATCAATCTTTAAAACCTCAGATAGTAACTGGGCTAAAATCGATTGATGATGTTTTTGAAAATTACAAACCTGAAATAGCAGTCGAATTCGAAGATGCTGAAGGAATAGAGACAAAAGAAACACTGAAATTTAGCCATTTAGGAAATTTTGGTAAAAAAGGAATTATTGATCAAAGTAAATATTTAAATGATTTAGATACAGAAAAAGATCAATATCTTAAAATAATCAAGCAATTGAAATCCAATAAAATCTTAAAAAGTGCATTGGCTGATCCTGAAGCTAAAGAAGCTCTTTTAAAATCTATTCAATCATTAATCGCAGAACTACAACAAGGCTAAAAAAAAGTATACATGGCATTATTAGGAAAGAAAGCAGATAAAAATGTTAAAATAGAGAATCCAGCTCAGGAGCTTAAAATAAACGAAGAAAAGCTTGTAAAATACGGTGGGTTTGACCTGTTGGAAGCATGTATTGATGATGTGCAAAACATGAATCCTGATCGTAAAGCAAGAAAGAAAATATTTCTTACAGAATCTTCAAAAAAACTAGAAAGGCAAAAATTAGAGAAGACACTCGAAATATGGAATGAAATACTCTCATCTTCTGATGATTTATCAGAAATGGTTGGAGAATCAGAAAAAAAATCTGAGGCAGCAGCAGAGTCCCTTAAAAAAAACCTAGGCACTGCTTTAGAACAAACCAGAGAGCTTGAACAATCCTATAGATCTGTAGCTTTATTCTTTAAAAATACAGAATCTCAAAAAGTAAAAAATATAAATATCCTGAATGCGGAACTAGAACAACTTAAAGATCTTGATAACACAAGATTTATTGATGCTGTACAAGAAGAATTGGTTCAAGGCTATGATCGTTTAGATCTAAGGGATAATTATGGACTTTTAATTGTTCCTGGGTACTTAGGTTCTAATAAAGTTATAGAGAAATGGGCAAAAATTGCCCATGAAAACAAAGTAATGATGGTTACTGATTTTGAACATCTTGATGAACCTGATGATGTTATGGAATTGTTTGAAGCTGCTAACCTTACAGGAGGAGACAAATATCGTTCTAATATTATCATGGCATGTAATTGGCTTGTTGGTAGAGGCAAACACGATGAAGTAGGTGAAGATGAAGATTTATTTGTACCACCATCTAGTGCTCTAGGAGGTAAAATATACAAAACACTAATGTCTCAGGTTACCGCCGGTAAAAAGTTTGGTGGAATGAATGAGGTAGATGGTGTGCGTTTTGATCTTAAAAAAGGTGAAATTGCTCAACTAGAAAAATTAGGTCTGGTACCTATGGTAAATGAATACGGTAAAGTAATGGCTTTTTCTGCCAAAACTTTATTTAATGGAGATAATCTTGGGTTACAAACCTATTCTGTTGTTCGTGTATTTGATTATGTTACCAAAGTATTAATGGATTTCCTAAACAGAAGAGCTTTTGAGAACTTTAATGCCCGAACACGTAAAGAACTTATGAGTCAAATTGTAAAATTTCTTGATGGGATTACCGGACCGGATAAGCTTATAGAAGACTTTTCTATCAAACGTTTTGAGCAGGATCCTTTACAAAAGGATCAAATACATCTGGACATACACATGAAACCATATTTTCCTGCCAAGAATTTTATGATAAAAATGGATGGACAAAAAGGTGATGATGGGTCAGAATGGAATTCTGAATATGAACAACAATAAAATTGCATCAAAATATTTTCAATAAAAAGCGAAGAGGTTGCCATATGGCAACCTCTTCGCTTTTTATTTTTATTGAGTTTTTATAGTTATTTCCTTAACTAACCAAACTTTTTTAATTTCTATAGTTTATCTCTCTGGAGCCGTAAGTGTAACAAGTTTTCATTTCATCATAAAAATTCAATGCAATTCACGAGTTGTTTTTGCTTGACTGTTAAATTGATTAGGGAATTCTATTTTTTTCATAATTTCTGTATTTTATGTTGTAATTTCTTATCTTTTCAAAATTAAGATTTATGCATTAAACCTAATTAAATTATCTATAGAATGTTTTCTAAGTTTATTGGTTGTTTATTAATAGTTTTCATTAATTCTCACATCATTTTTTGTCAAAAAATCGATAATAATTTCATGGCAGGGAAATGGAAAGTTGAAGAGGTTATAGTTTCTGACAATACATTCACTGATAAAAGAGAAAAAAAAATATTTGAGGAGTTAGCTAAAACTATCTTACATTTTAAAGGAGATGGCCATTTTTCGTTTATTTATGATGGCGAAAATCAAGAAATTAAAAGAAATATCAAAGATTTCGAGAATTCTATTTGGCGTATAATAAAAGAAGAAAATTTAATTTCTTTAGAAAAGAAACAGTTATTAACCATTATGCCTGTTGATTTTGAGGAAAAGATAACATTTGAACTTATCCAAGGGATAAAGTTTCAAGTACTGAAGACTCAAAATGAAAAAGTCGATTTTTCACTTATAGCAGAGAATACACAACAAAATGTTGTTGTTAAACAAAAGGTTGATTCTATTTTTAAACAAGTTAAAGTTGATGATGGATATCTTAAAAATATCATCATTTCAGAATATCCCGTTTTAGAAGATTGTCAGGAAAGAAAAGATAGTAGTTACTTAAGAAGCTGTATGAATAATAGTATTCAAAAAAGTATTGTAGATAAACTTGAGTTAAAAAAGTATAAATCATTAGTTGACCATCAAAGAATTAAGGTTTTTTTGAATTTTGTCATTGACATTGATGGAATTATCAAAAATATTGATGTAAAATCTCAAGATATAACATTGTCTTATGATCTAAAATTAATTATTAATAATATTAAGATAATTGCTCCTGCACTGGATGAGAATAGTCAACCTATATTAAGTGCATATACAATTCCCATAACATTATTGAATCAGTGATATTAGATTTGCACTTAGTTTTTTAACCCATTGAAAAAATCTATTTCAATAGAAAAAGTCATTTAACATCTACCAACCGCCAATAGCCATTCGTTCTTTTTGTTGTTCTTTGGTTATCTCTCGAGTGCCCACTCCTGGTTGTAAAGGTCTAGGAAACCCTTCTGCTTTACGACGTTCGTAATCCTGTTGGCGATATTCATCAAAAATTCGATCAGGTGGTAAAGGTCTGTTTTTATCCATATACCAAAAAATAAAATTCCAGTCGTTTATAAAACTCTCTTTTGAAATAATTCTATCAAGAAAATCATACATAAGATAATGTTGGCCATCTTCTTTTAAATAATAAACTTCATTTTTAATTCGGTCTATTCGTACGTTTGATATATCATAACTTTTCATAAATGAGTTATATATATTTATTGGAAAAATAATTTCACCGTCGATTCTATCCAAAATAAACATTGTTCTTCCTTTCTTATTCATTTTAATGATACCTACTACAACAAATATTAATGAAATAAATGCACAAAAAAAACCAAAATAAATCATCTCATCTTCTATCATTCCTACTACAAGCTCCATTAGCAAACCCATACCAAGAAAAAACACACCTAATTGAAAATCTGCGGAAAGCATTTTTTTTGTAATCTTTTGATGGCTAGCAGAGCTTATTTTTAACAATAAACTTGTTTTTCTACGAGATATTTTAAATACTTCCATATCTACTTATTACCAGCCACCAATAGCCATTCGTTCTTTTTGCTGTTCTTTTGTTGCTTCTGGTGTAGCAATACCTTGATATAAAGGGCGTGGGAACCCCTCTGCCTTACGACGTTCATAATCTTGTTGGCGAAACTCATCAAAGGCATCACCAGGTGGTAATGGACGGTTTTTATCCATATACCAACAGATTAAGGACATAGAGTCATAGCAATCACCAGAGACCATAAAATCATCGTAAGAATTTAATTTACTTTTGGTAGGACGAATGGCTTGTAACATAAAAGCTCCTGTACCATCTTCTCCTCCTGTAGTATAAGCAAATAAACAATCTTTAAAAGGCATGGTAATGTTTTTTTGCCAATAAAACCCTGTCATAGTAATTAACCCATCCCTTCGATTTAGTATCTGTTCTTTTTTAGGTTTAGTAAAATAATATATGGCAAAAAAAACAGTAAGGAAACTAAAGAAAATAAATAAATATAAGCCAAATCCTTCAAAAGTATCATCCGAAAAAAGGCTGCTAACTACCAAGAACAAAGATATACCTCCTCCCCATAAAGGAGTTATGTCACCTTTGGTGTGGAACAAAATAAATTGATCGGTAGTATATCTGTATTTCTCTTCTTCTTTTTTACTGAGTTTACCAAATCCGTGAGGTTGTTTATAAATCTTTTTTTCTACACGGTGGTAGTATTTTTTTAACTGTTTTTCGAACTTATATCCCATATGGGTAATTTCTCGTTCAAAATCTACCATGTCGCCGGGTTTTTAAGGTGGCTTAAAGGGGCGATGTTTACTGCTTCATTTTGTTTTAAACTACTAATATATAAACCGGCACTTAGACTTCTTACACGTATTTTAGCTCCTAAAAAACGTTCTTCGCCACCTAACGGATAGGGGAAATGAAGATGTTGACTTTTATCTACGTGTAAACGTCCTGCAAATACCACTTCTGATTGTAAACGAATTTTATTTTTATGTATATCGGGTATCGAAAACTCTACTTGTAACGCTTCGCGACCTTTGGGATCATTTATTGTAACAGGTTTTTTTACAATCATATCAATTGCTTCTCCATTTTTTACTCCTTTAGGATAAAAATATGCATATACTTCTAACTGATCTGGATGATTAAAAAACTGACTAAACACCATACTTGCTGTAAAACGAGATGCGGTAGATATAGAACTACTTGTACTTATCCCAAAGGAATCACGCTGACTAGTAAAGGTTTGTGTTTCGGCATCTATAGGAGCAAAAGCAATTTGTTTACAGACAATAGCATCAAACAAACTAGCCTCAGCATCCACCGGATGCATTAATGTTTCTGTATAATCATCGTCTACTAAATCTTCTTTATTAGCCAAAACTTTGCGACTATATACCATAGGGGTATCCCCTTCGTTTTTTGGAAAGGCTTTCGTGTCGCTTAATACAAAGTTTTTAAAGAAGGTTTCCAACTCACTATCAGTTAACAACGTTGCAATAATAATTAATCCTACTCCGATACCTGCGGCAATCCATCCTACAGGACCTGCCACCGAGGCTGAGGCAAAAATATAAGGTGCTGCAGTAGACAAGGCAAATGCAGCACCTGCACCCGCAAGCGCAATCCCACTATCTATATCTCCTTTGTCCATAGCTTCAACACTTTCCCAAAAACACATCCCGGCAGTAAAAGCACCTCCAATAACACTTAAGCGAGTTGCATTCTTTCCAATTTTTAAAATTCTTGGGTCTTTAGGATTTTTAAAATTCAGGTGTGCTTTCCGTAAATTTAGCCCCGCTTCAGTAATTTTTACACTGGCACCCGCAAAATTAATTCTACTCTTCCATGTTCCCTCATTGTAAACGTTATTAAAAGCGGCGGACAGATTAATAAATTCCAGAAATGCAAACACCCCATTAAAAGCACGCCCATTAATTAGCTGTGCTATTTTAACATTTTTTGCATTTGCTTTTATTTGATTGGCATTTACTTTTTTTCGAACTCGTATACCAATTCTGTTTTTACCCCCCCCATCATCTACACTTTCTATGATCTCAATACCTTCACTACCATGTATTGCCCTTAATACTTCGGTTTGCATTTTGGTGTTTTTAAAACCTGGTTTACGTTTTAGTAGGTTTCCTTTTTTACCAGCATAGTTGTGTTTTCCTTTAACCCGTACATGATTAGATTGTTTTATATACTCATCATCTATTTCTACACCCAGTTCGTGTAATCGCATTCGCATCTCACCATCTTCGATATGAAACATGGTTTCGTTAAATACTGTTAGGTTATTATTTAACTTCGATACCACAAATTCTTGTTTATCTGCTAGTTCTCGAAACATGGTTCGACCCACTTTTTTAACCACAAAAGCTTGTTTGGCATGGTGCCCTAGTTTTTTCTTGTATACTTTGGCAATTTTATGGCTAATACTCCTACTTTTATCAACAACTTTTTCTAGATTAAGGGTCGGTGTAAGCAAAGCGTATAAGGGATCAAGGTTTTCGTACCCGGGAGTTTTACTTGTTACCTCGGTATTAGAAAATTCTTCTTCACAATCTTCATTAATTAGTTGATATACCCAATCGATCCATTCGTCTGTTTTCTTATATTCTTTTTTTAATAACATATGTCTGTCAAAATCATATGTATTAATGGTAATAGGATCTAAGAGTTCTAACATCAATCCACGACCGTCTATAGTTCGCTCGGTTAAATTATCGGTATAATCATCCAAAACCTTTTTAAAGCCTTTGGTTTGTAAATAAGCCCCATAATCTTCTTTAAAACTTTTTATATCTTCTCTTAGCGCTGTTCGTTCTTTAATACCAAGTATTCCTTCTAATTTTTGGTAGTCCAGCCCATATCCAATTGTGCTTGTGTTAGGCAATGTGTGAGATGTATGTTTACCATAAAACGTTTTGGTTTTAGGACGTGGATCTAATCCATGTCGGTCAAATAAATTCCACCCTGGTGATCCTCCATCATGTTCTAATATAGAATCCTTGTCATTATAAATCATTAAGTAACAAGTTAACGCTAGAGATAGTAATGATTGGTATTCTTTCTCTGGTTTTGGTCCTTCTAGATTACCTTGTAACAGTCTATTATAGGCTTGTTCTTTGGTTTCGCCTGTTTGTATGGCATCTACTAATGCCTTAAAATCGAGTATTCTATCAGAAATTCCTTCATTCATATCCAGAGCACAGCCAATAGGATCACCTAAAGTGATGAACATATCTGTTATCACCTCTATATGCTCTTGATCAGGATTCTCATTTCTTTCTTTTTCTCGTTTTTCTTCTTGTTGTTGTATGTTATTTATCTTTTGCTGTATCGCTTTACGCTGATTTTCTTTTTCTGAAGGAAAATAAACGGTGATGTCATTATAAGGGTAAAAATCTGTTGTGCTTTGCACCGTATCTAGAGGAAAACCGTTTGCGTTTATTTTGGTCATTCTTTCTTTACGCTTTTGCTCATCACTTATCATGCTATCATAATACTCCTTGCTCCATTGTATAGTAGAATAAGCAGCCCAAACTACAGATTCATGCTCAGTTTCATAATACCCGCTGGTATTATTTCCCCCATCAGTTATCCGAACATCAGGAAAGCCTTCCCCTCCTTTTTCCCACGAGATAGATTTAAAATTACCATATTCATCAACTTCAAATTCTATAGGTTCGTCTAATTTGTTTTCATCAATAATGTAGACATATCCTTGATTGATTCCTGTTCTTACGGTATTGAAATTTTCGAGTTTAGGATCTGTAATAATAACTTCTTCTAGGATCAGATTATCGTTTTCATCTTTTCGATCCTGACCGCTTTCTGTTTTTACTTTTGCTTTTATATGGCTTTTTTGGGGTTCGTTCTCTAAAACCCCATATCTAAGGAAATGTAATTTTATATTAGGTTCTTCAATTCCTGTTACTTTTAATTGCTGGTCGCTAAAATCAAAAGTTCTTCCTTCTGCTTCAACCTGTAATGTTAGTTCTCGTGTCCTTCCCATAATTTAGGTTTTTTTTGCAGTTTTATTCCAGTCCTTATCTGTTTCTAGTAGCTCTAACTTAGCTGTACCATCTGGCTGTACTGTACCAGAATAGATCATTTTCTTCTTCTTACCATCTATCTCTTTTTCATTTTTTTCTGATGCAGTTATTTTTACGGTTTTACCAGGATCCATATTTTCTGTCATCACAAAAATAGAAGCCTTCTCTCCGTACTTAATTTCGTCTACTTTCTTTTTTCCAGCTTCATCCATCCAATAGCTTTCTATTACTTTTGGGGCTTTATCATTGCCCAGCATAGCACCGGGTATAACCATCGCGATATTTTTAAATTGCTCTTGTACACTACCAGCCGTATTGATTTGCATGGGTTGCATAATAGTTACTTTACCTCCTGTAGCGCACATACATTCTGAATCCTCATACAAGAATTTTTTACTACCGCCTAGAGTTGATGTTTTTGTAGTTTTTGTCCAACGCTGTAATCCTGGTATACAAGGCAGGTATCCTCCACTGGTTGGTTTTAGCTTACACTGTCCAAAAGTCTGAGGCACTTGTACATCCATATCGGTGGCTTTAAACTTACCTTGTATTTTTACTTTTTGGTTTTCTGTTACCAAAAGCTTAGCAGGTATAAATCCTTGATTACACTCTAGTAACGCGCCGTCTAATACATATATTTTACTACTCATTTTCTTCTTCTAAGTTAAAAGTTAGTGTAGTTTCCTTTTTATAAAGGTCTTTTACCTCAAAAATATAGTTAAGTTTTCCCTGGGTAACTAATCCAAGATCTGGTTTGGTTTTATATGTTCCTTTGTAATCAAAATGGAGTTCATGCTGATCTCCTATTTTGGTAGGTAGTTGCCCTAAAAAAACATTTAATTTGGCTAACGATAACTTAGGGTGCTCTGTATCTATTTCTGCATTTGTTGTAATCGTAACCTCTGTAAACGAAATATTATGCTTACTGATTTTTTTTTGTTCTATAATTGGGATATTAATCGTTTTTAAAGCATTGGTTATTGTTTTTTGAGCAAGTATAGGTTCTTTGCCCTTATACTCGTGATAAAAAAGGTCTGAGAAAAAGAAGGTATAAAAATTATCTTCGATAAATAATTGCTGTATATTTTCTTCGCGCAATTGCCAATTAAAATCATCTACCATTTTATGAAGATCAGGAAAATCATCTAACAAATCATTTCTTATAACTTGCCATTTTGCTCTTATTTCTGAGGCATTGGTTACTTTAATCAGCTTAAAATTTTTGTTTACCTGCATTTCTAACACATCATTTATAACGGCTACTCTAAGTGCGATTTGCTGCGCTTTATTGAGTTTTTTGATTATGCTAAACTTTTTGGTTAACAAAAACCGATTACTCACTTTTATTCTATATCGCAAAAAACCTTCTGCATCCTTACCATAATATGTTAAGTCAAACTCTAACCCAGTAGCATTATATGTGTTTTGTTTCCCTTGATTTATTTCTGTAACGACCTCTGCCGAATAAGTACGGGTTACTCTTTCTCCGTTGAGTTTAATAATTTGTGTGGTATGAGATAGAGTGCGTTGCATTATTTTTGGTTAAATTTATCCAGCTTGTGTTACCCGTTGTCGATTGCCACTTACTCGATTAGGCCCCATTCCTATGCTACTGTAATGTGCTGAAAAATGGAAATAGCGATTTCTTAACGTTTTTAATAATAATCTATGTTCGGGATTATTATATGTCATTTTTACACCATCATTAAATACATAATCGTCTAAAATTTGTTTGGCAGAAGTTAACTCAGGTGGTATAGGAAAATCTCTAGTAACCTTACTCATCACTAAATTTACATTTTTATCAATTGAGAATTTTACCATTATTTGTAATGGTATATAGCTATATCGATTACATAAATCTTTTCTTGAACCTGTAAGTGTTCCCCAAAAATCGCTAACCACTATCTCATTAGGTTTAAACCATCCTTGTTCTATTAAAAACTCTCTTTCTTGCCTCAAATCATTAAGATTAGTTAGTGTATAATCAAGACGTACTTCTTCATCTGCACCATCTATATATCCGCCACCAACATCAGAATGTACTCCTGGTAAAAATTTCTCGACACCGCGATTTCCTGTACTATTAATATTGGTTAATCTAAAATTAGCACGATGTTCATCATCTGCGGCCAATTGTAAGGTATGTAATGATTTCTTTACTGCATCTAACCTCAACTCGGCTGTATTATTATCATGCGAAATTCCTAGAGAGGCTACTGTATCAAATAATCCTGCAAATTGAATAACTAACCTCCTTATTGTAATACCATTTTCTTCTAGATTTTCTCCTAACGCTCCATAATCTACAGAATATCTTATTATTGTTGTCGTAACAGGGCCATATTCACCCGACCCAGTTGTTATAACCTCTTTAATACTTCCTTGGCGTTGTGTAATTTCATGAATAAAATTTCTAGCTGCTGCCGCACCTCTACTAAAACCATATGTTTGAATGGTTAAGGTGTTAATGTTTTTCTCTCCAAGCCTTTTTATTTTGTCTACTACTTGCTCACATCCTTTTATTACTTTTCCTCGAATACCTGTAGCTCCTGTTCCCAAACCTAACCCAAGTGTAGAATCCGACTCTCCATTTTCTGTTCCTTGCCCTTCCATGTATATAGAAAATTTCTTTTCTCTTTCCTCATCCACAGCCTCATGAGTTGGTTCTATTCTAGATATATTAGAATGATCATTATCATAGCTTCCCGTTTTATTAGGACTCCAGGGAGTTCCCCACCAAAAATCGTGATACTTGGCTACCAATTCTCTATTATAAGGTTCTCCTCTTTTCATTTTTTCATATTCTAACCTAATATTGGTATTTTCTCTATTATTAGCGGTACCGTCAAAAAATACAGCAGCAGTTATATTAACACTTTCATCTGGAGTTAATTCTTCATATTCGGCATTACCCACATTAACAGGTGAGGTCTGAACATTTACTCCACTAAGTACATCTTTACTTGCTTCTTGTGCTCCTGATGAGGCTGATCTTAATCCAATACTTCCCATTTGTTATATTTTAATTAGAAGTTTCGTATACTTTTACTCTTACCTTTTTAAAATCAATGGTTTCTGATTCATTTTGTAAAGCAATTATAATATTACTGTTGTATTTGTCAATTTCTACAATTAGTTCT
The DNA here is from genome assembly GCF_002846555.1 of Aquimarina sp. MAR_2010_214. NCBI lineage: Bacteria > Pseudomonadati > Bacteroidota > Flavobacteriia > Flavobacteriales > Flavobacteriaceae > Aquimarina > Aquimarina sp. MAR_2010_214. Next base: position 3,201,034 of record NZ_PJMS01000001.1, on the reverse strand, counting down.
GTTGGCTTATATTTTGATTTTTCAAATATTTTTTGAAAAACCGCATGGGTTTCATTTTCGTCAAAATAGATTTTAGCACCGAACTCATTACTATTTTTATCCATCCATTCTATTCTAATATGATCCGGAACTGGATAGTCTTTAAATTGATCTAACATTTTATTTGATCCAATAGTATATACACTTTCACCATTATAAAAAGTTATTCGAAATTCTTTTAATTCTCCTTCTTTTTTAAACTTTATTGATGGTTTCCATTGGTGTTTTTTTCTATAAACATCCCATTTTCCAAAAGGAATACTATCTAGATTCATTTTAGCTTTAATCTCCTCATCAAAATCATCTTCTAATACCGAATTCATATACTCTTCTAAAGTCATAACAGCAGAAGGTGCAAATTCTGTTATGCCTACCTCTGTTTCTCCCCCTTGAAACCTTGCTATTTCAGTTGTCCATCCATTTCCTATGAGCCATATTACTATTACTCCTCCTGGAGCTAATCCTACATTAATTTCACTATAGGTTTCTTTTTTACCCAACCGATCAATATATCCTTCCTTAAAAAGTTTAGATAACTTTTCTGCGGGTAAATCAAACGTTCCTCTAAAGAATTTTTTTTCCAGATACGAAACCCATACTATTTCTAACTGTATGGGAATTGGTTTAAAATCATCACCTACTACATGAGTTGGTCCTGATTTACCCCAGCCTTGATGTAAAGTATGCCCTGCGGGAATATTAATACTTTCACCATTTTCATAAATAAAACGACCTTTATGGATCTGCATAGGGCTGTATTTTGGTGCACTGGCCGATGGTCTCCATTCGTGTTTTTTCATTCCTATAGAACTCATTTTTCTTTTCTTTTCAGGGTCATTGTTTTGACATGATATAACACTAATACTGCCAAGGGTAATTGTTACAACAAGAAAAATCATATTAAATATTCGTGAATCATTCACCATATTCTACTGTTTCTGCACTTGCTATAGTAATTTTACCTCCTGCATTGGTTTTGATTTCTCCACTTGCGTCTGTAGAAATCTCTTGAGCTTCTTGTTTATAATCACTACTTATCACTTTTATTGTTTCACCAATTTGCTTATCCTCATTGGTTGCGCTGATAAAAGAATCTCCTGTAATACTTTCTGATTTATTTTTACCAACAGAAATATCCAGATTTTCTTCTACATTGATCTGCATATTTTTAGCATTAAGAGTCATATTTTCTCCTGCTGAGATTGTTATATCATTATTAGCGGTATCAATGTGCACTACATTTCTATTCTTATCTGTTATGGTAATAAACTCAGCTCCTTTGCTATCATTAAGTTCGATAGTATGTCCGCTACGAGTACGAATTGCTTTAACATCATTATTTTGAGATTGCCAGTTCTGAGCATTTTTACCTCCATTATACAAAGCTCCCATCACATAAGGACGCTCTGCATTACCTCCTTCAAAACCAACCAGTACCTCTTCTCCTATCTCTGGTATAAAATGGAAACCTTTCTCCCCTCCAGAATGTGGAGTGATCATACGAAGCCATGGTGTTGTTTCTCCATCTGGTCTTTGCCACGGAAATTGTACTTTTATTCGACTCAACCCATCAGGATCCGAATTTTCTGTTACAATAGCTACTTGAGATCCACTTTTAGGAAATGCCATTGTATTCGTATTTGGATACACATCGATATCAGCTGTAACTCCTTCAAAACGATTTATATAATTACCATTTTCTGTCGCAGTATGCATTACCTTAGTAATTCGATAACTCCCCTGGGAGCCAGACGCTTCCTTTATCTTTATTACTTGTCCAAGATAAACTCCCGGGTTATCACTAACTCCCTTAATAAGAACTTGTTTTAGTTCTTGTGTTTTCTTTTGTTGTTCTACATGGGTATCAAAACGTTGTTTTAACTCTGGATCATTATATGAATTAAGATAAACACTAGTCTCCTTGGCATAAATCTCTTCACTTTTATTACTTGTAAAACTATTATATCCATTTACACCAGAATTTACTCCCGTAGTAGTCTTCTCATGCAATCCATCAGTAAGATAATCATTGGTAAAGTACTTGAAGTTATTTGGAGTTGGGTTAAGTTCTAAAGTGAATTTTTTAAGATCATGACCATATGTCAAAATCACTTCTTCGCTATCTTTTGGTTTTCCAAAGATTAGAGCCTTTCCATCATAATAGAACCACTCACTATATTGCGCAGCTAATCTACTTGCATATTGATAAGCACTATCATTATGTTGAACACTGTAGTGTATATTAGAAGTAACTGTCGGATTAAAACTAGTTTCTAATTTGGATTGATCATATCCTTGAAATGTTTTGTTTAATATTTCTGCCAATCCTACATCATTATGAGAAGTAAAATGAGGACCATCATCTGCAATAATACTAGCACTTTGTGCTTTTATTTCTACAGTATCCTCTTCTCCGTTATCAAAACCTTTGGTATTATTTACTTTGATCACTACTCCTTTAAACTCTAATTCTCCATAACCTGAAAAACCTTGAGAAGAGGAGACTTGTAAAGTAATAATTTCTCCCAGAAAATTTTTACTCTCCGAGGCCATCTCCCCACCAAGTTTTTCTAGTACATCCATACGACATACCAACTCTAGTATATGATGTGAATCTAGATCTTGTCGGAGCATTAATCTCTTATAAGTAGGAATGAGAGTTCCTCCTATAAATATCTGAATATTGGATTGTAATGCCATAATTTTTGTTTTTTTATGAATGTTTCTCTTTTTAACAGATTTAATTTTCATTTCATGAAATGAAAAATCACAATACTATTAAAATATACAAGAGAATATCTTATATAATCTCTAATGCATTAGAACCTTTGGGCAAGTAGAAGTCTATATCTAAAAAAAGTTGTTTTCTTTTTTCTTTATTAATAAAAGATAGCGCCGGATCTCCATTTAATTTTTTCAGGCTTACCTTTTTCCCATATGCGGAATACACTAAAACAGCGTCCTTAAGAATTGGTAGAGCAACATATCCAGTACTAAATTTAGTTTCTAAATTAGAAATCCTTGATGCGGCTTTAGCCGGTTTGATATACATCGAGGTTACCATATTTTCTTCTCTAATTTTGATTTTCTGTCGAAAGCTATCATAATAGCTAGCAGAAATATCTTTTGACAAGTTATAATAAGAATGTTCTAATTTGCTTCTTAAGTCATCAACATCTTTAAGATCCTCACCTTCTTTCCAGAAGTCCTTAACTTGATAAGGAATAACAGCTAAAAAAATATTTTCATTCACTATAATTGGCAACTCGCTGTCCTTTTCTATAGGTTTGGATTTATATGATGTAATTTCATCTTGAAATTCAAATCCATTAATAGTATCAAAAAGTTCTAATTTATATTTTAATTCGGCACCTTCCTGTAGTGTAATATTCCCGAGAACAGGTAACATCTTTACAGAAACCTGTTGCTTCCCTGATTCTGTAATTCCATAATTAACAGGAATTCTTGTAGATATCTGATTTGGCATATTCATATGCACCACAGGAATATCATTAACCCTTATCTCAAATAAGCACGCTACTGCAGTGAATTCTAACATGTAATATGGCTGAATCATCGTATGCTCTTTTTAATTCTTTTTGCATTTATATACTTCTTTTTTCAAAAACCTTCTATTCTTATCTTGAAAAACGCTTCACTAATCTTTTTTCAATGGCTTCAATTTGACCATTTGGATAATCAATCTTCTCATCTGTTTTGAAAAAATAAAACAAAATGGTATGTACCTTTTCAGAATCTTCTGCCGATGTTAGCCCTCCAATAGTCGTTTCTGAAAATTGTGATGTAATTAATGAATGATTATTGCTGTAATTCTTCCAAAACCAATTTTTCCTTTTCTTCATACTATTAATTGAAGTATCATCATTAAGTAATTCGGGTTTTCCAAATTCTTTAACTAGGAATTCATGTACAACATCTTCTTTACCTAAATAATTCAACACTAGCTCAATGGCAACCAAATCATTTGTTTTACTACTTTTTACAAATGCAATAGTATTTCCATTAGGAAGGTTTTTTCCTTTATAGCTATAAACCGTATCTAAAGGAATAGTCCCTATCTTATAAGAAGTCTCATTTTCTGTTCTATATGCAGTAAGATATTCTGAGAACTCACTTATATCTTCTTTAAAATCTTTTTCATCTTTAAAATTTTCTAACTTTAAATCTTCCAGATTTACTTTAAGTATATCCTCAATTATTGATTTTTCTTTATCATTGCTATTTTCATTCTCTGCCACTTCACTTTTTTTTTTGCGATTGACAACTAATAATCAGGATTAGATAACTTATTATATATATTATATGATATTTCATTATTACGAATCATTTCTCATTATTGGAATCTTAGGATCAAACCCTGTTAACTCCGCTAAACTTTTAACAACATCAAATTTGGGCACTAATTCTTTATATTCATCTTTAAGTATAGTCCAACTATTATCCCAATCAACCTCAGGCGCTCCTTCAACGATATCTTTTTCTATAGAAAGTCCTGCTGCTGCAGAAACTTCGTACTCTACGTCTAAACCATCAAAACCAAGTTGAGGAATATAGAAAAGTCCTTTGTCATCATATTCTACTCCATGTCCGAAAGTTATCGATGCTTTTCCACTGGCGGTAGCTTTAAAATAAGCATTTGCTTTTACTACCCAAGCCCTTATTTCACCTTCAATTAAAATCCCTGCTTTTAACTCAATTCCAATTTTGCTTGCTAATTCGAGTTTTACTCCTGGGTTTGGATCTCCAACAGTATTAAAAGAAAAACCAATTTCGGAGCTTATTTCTCCTGATAATACCAAATCTACATATACATCCGCCTTAACATCTGCCCCAGCTTCTTCTCCTCCAATTCCTTTACCTTCATTAAGAGCATCATCAAATGTTTGCCATAATTCAACCGCTTTCGTTGAAGCACTTCCTCCACTTATAGCACCTGCCGCCACTCCTATGGCCGCTCCAATAAGATCAATAGTAATCTCTAAACCTATCAGAGGACTTGCTTTAAACTCTATCTCTATTTGAGTCCCAATTTCTTTAATAGCCTTATCACTTTCTTGCGCTCTTTTAAGAAACCAGTTGCCTGTTAAACTTAGATTAGGAGGAGTAACAGAAAAAACTGCAGGAACACCTCGGAATCCCATATTTCTAATATTTCCTTTCGTTTTATTTGTTATTCCTGAAGCAATGTTTCCTATTGAAGAAAACATATCATAGAGTTTTTTGATTTTACGCTCAAATTCTACTTTCAAAGATTGGGTACGAGCATAAGAGTCTTCTCCTGATTTATTCCATTTTGCTTCAATTTCAAAACCAAAAGATGTATCCTTTTGTTGCCATCTATTTTCTGCTCCAATTCTACCTGCTTTTTGTTGTAACTCCCTATGTTGCGCAGGGCTTTGGTTTTGCCATCTGACACTAAGCTCATTAGAAAGATTTAAAAAGAATTCGAGTTTCCATTTGATATCCGGATAAATATTACCTAATAATGTTGGTTTATCAGGATATGCATAATATCTACAACTATGTATATGATATTGAAACTGATTCTGAGGACTACTTATCGGCCATATATATTTAATAGGAGTAATGCCAATTCTCGACATATCAGAGAAAACCTCGGAGGTAAAATTGCTACCTTGCTTTGTATCTGCATTAGTTGCATTATTATCAACAGTTAGAATTTTGATAGGAACTTCCATTCTGTGATCTTCATTCCGCATACCTCTTCGAATACATTGATCTGTATTGAATTCATCAATTTGAAAAGTAATTGGTTTTGGAAACTCAGTATCTCCAGAAATAACTTCAAAAATGATACTCTCTGCATCTGCACCAAATATCATAAATTCTATAGTCACCCTTCGATTCAATTGATGCTCTTCTTCTGTAAGCTCTGTTCCATCAGTAGGATCTGGTATCAGTGGTCTTTCTTCTCCATATCCAAACGTGGTTATCAAATCACCATTTACTCCCAAACCAACCAAGTGGCTTTTAGAAGAATTAGCCCTATCCAACGACAATCTAGCATTATAGTCATTATCCGCACGACTATCACAATGTGCTCCTAATGTAATTGGTATTCTAGGATTATCTATTAAAAGTCGAGCTATTCCTTCTAATATAGGTTTAGCATCATCTCTTATATTTGATTTATCTACATCAAAGTGTATCGTTTCGGAAACCTGAAATTCTTTTTTGCCTTCCTCTACATCTATTCCTAAAGATTTTTGATCGAAAAGCACTACATCCTGACTGTCATCTGTGATTGTGATTTTCTCAAACCTGCATAATTCGTAGCGTTCAAAATTAACTTGAGTTTGTCCAACCGTGGCAGGTCTTTCTGTGGTTGAAGATGCTACTTCTCGTGAAGAAATATCATTTTCAATTGTTAAAAATCTTGCATGAATATCATCATCATGATTATCTTTTACATATTCTGCACCATATTTAACCTTTATATAAAAATCATCCTCTCCTACTTGCCATCTACTTTTCCAAGTAAAAGTATTTCTGAAACCAATGTTAATTTCTCCTTCTTCACATTTTACAGTTTCTGAGGTTACCATATTATCCCCCCATGCGTATGTTTTATCATATACTTCGACTGCAAGCCGAGATCCATTTAACCCTTCTGTTTGTACATTTAGATATACAACATCTCCATATTTTATGGAACCTTCAATACCTTCACCTCCATTTGTTTTACTCCAAGTTGCTTTTACAATTTTTCGTGGAGCATATCCTCTAAAAGTTAATTGTTGAGGATATTGATTTGTTGGTTGATCAGTAAAAGCTTCTATAATAAATTCCTGCGGTCCACAAAATTTAGGTTCCATTGATAAAAAACCTATATCACCTGTTTTATCTCTTCGATCATCTATCGAATAGATTTTCCCAGTTTTAGGTTGTATAATCCATTTTGCAGTATTATATAATGTTTGCGGTGTATCTGGATAATATACTGCTTTTAATTCAACAGCCCTATTAGCTTTTATGATCCAATTATTTGGTGGGTCTACTGCGCGGTTTGCGGCCACAAAGTTATTGATGTTAAATACATCTGGATCAGTAAACGTAATTTTCTCTACTCCTTGAGGCATATTAAAAAAATTATGAAAAGTTCACTTGTTCAATATTTGATTCTTCTTTATCAATACCATCAGTATCAACCATTGGATTGATTTGCTGATGTACATTACTATCTGCTTCTTTAGCACTACTAACACTTCCTGCCGAGGATTGACCGTGACTAATAATACTTATACAAGGGCTACCTGCAATTGGACAAATAGCTTTACTATCTTCTACTAATATCTGACCATTATTACCAAAGGTAACATCCTCATAAAACCCATCCCACTTGGTCACTACAATTTGACAAGGCTTAAAACTACTACCTGTTGGTTGTAACTTACATTGTCCAAATGTATTAGCTTCAAAAGTAGCTCCCCCTAATTCCATTGTAGTCGCTATAAGTTTGTCTGCAGTATCTTTATCATTGGCGTAATATTTGCTATGTGACGTTATTTTTAATGTATCCGACCCATCACCAAATTGACATTTACATTTTGCTCCCTGTACTACTACATATTTCTGACTCATAATGATCTCGTTTTAGCTACTAAAAAGTCTTGAAAAAAAGCCTTTTTTAGATTTTGTTTTATTCTCTTCTTCGGCATCAAGTGATTGGTTTTTATTTTGTAAATGTTCTAACAAAAACATTCTCACATTTATTTTTTTTTCAACTCTGAAACTTGTTCTAAATTTGGCATCATATCCTTCTACAATTCCAGACACATCGTTTATAAGATATTGAATCTCACATTCTCCTTTCAAGTCTTTCTCTCCCGGATTAATTATATTATGGTAAGGTGTGTTTAGGAACTGTTCTATATCCTTAGCACATCGATCATCTTGAATCTCTCCATTTATTTTAACTCGAAATCCTTTTTTATGCTTTTCTATCTTTTGCTCTACATCATAACTAACAGGAGTTATTTTGTTCACTATTGGATATGTTATCTTTTTATACACAAAATAGTCATCTGAGTATGATGTATATAAAGGAGCAAAGTATAAGTATAAAAACCAATCTTTTAATATTTTCTGTTCGAATATATTTTTGGACTGTAATGCCTCGTCCATACGTTTTAAATAAAGATCAACTAATTTACCTTTATACTTTTCTTTTAGTTCTTTTTGATGTTTTCTCCATCGATTTTTTACAGCTTCAAAGTTTGCGATATCAAAAATCTTTCCTTCATAATTTGTTGTTACTAATAAGGGATACATAAAAGTACTCGCTTCAAATGCTAATTGATCTATAAAATTTTCTGGAGCTCTATCATTTATAAACACTTCATCATCCCTATCTATTGAATAGACCGTATTAATTTCATTAGATCTTTCAATAAAAGTAATATCTAATTTATATCGCAGTTCATTTTTTTGGTTATTATCTTCAAAAACAACCATACAGCCATACTTCCCAGAAAATCCATCGGGTTTAAGGTATAAATGTGATTCTTTAAGCGCACATTTTTCAATAGATGTTATAGCAGTAGGAACAGATGACATTTAACTTAAAACAGTTTTACTTTTTCTTCACTTTGTACATCAACTGTTTTACCAGAAACTAACGTAAGATTTTTACTGTTACTACTAATAGAAATTTCATCTGAAACATTTTGTTGTTTCTTAGAATCTGTCATTAGTGTTTCTTCAACAATCTGAGTACTATTTTTTGTCATTACATTATAATTCTCGGCTACACTTTTTGTAAAGTCTTTTCCTGCTACCATATCGATATTTTCTTCGGCTTTGATTTTTATATTTTTAGCCATCAAAGTCATCGTCTCCCCTGCTGAAATCTCAATATTATTTTTTACGGTATCAATACGAATGATATTTCTATTCTTATCTGTTATGGTAATAAACTCAGCTCCTTTGCTATCATTAAGTTCGATAGTATGTCCGCTACGAGTACGAATTGCTTTAACATCGTTATTTTGGGATTGCCAGTTCTGAGCATTTTTACCTCCGTTATACAAGGCTCCCATCACATAAGGACGTTCTGCATTACCTCCTTCAAAACCAACCAGTACCTCTTCTCCTATCTCTGGTATAAAATGGAAACCTTTCTCCCCTCCAGAATGTGGAGTGATCATACGAAGCCATGGTGTTGTTTCTCCATCTGGTCTTTGCCACGGAAATTGTACTTTTATTCGACTCAACCCATCAGGATCCGAATTTTCTGTTACAATAGCTACTTGAGATCCACTTTTAGGAAATGCCATTGTATTCGTATTTGGATACACATCGATATCAGCTGTAACCCCTTCAAAACGATTTATATAATTACCATTTTCTGTCGCAGTATGCATTACCTTAGTAATTCGATAACTCCCCTGGGAACCAGACGCTTCCTTTATCTTTATTACTTGTCCAAGATAAACTCCCGGGTTATCACTAACTCCCTTGATAAGAACTTGTTTTAGTTCTTGTGTTTTCTTTTGCTGTTCTACATGTTTATCAAAACGTTGTTTTAACTCTGGATCATTATATGAATTAAGATAAACACTAGTCTCCTTGGCATAAATCTCTTCACTTTTATTACTTGTAAAACTATTATATCCATTTACACCAGAATTTACTCCTGTAGTGGTCTTCTCATGTAGTCCATCTGTAAGATAATCATTGGTAAAGTACTTGAAGTTATTTGGAGTTGGGTTAAGTTCTAAAGTGAATTTTTTAAGATCATGACCATATGTCAAAATTACTTCTTCGCTATCTTTTGGTTTTCCAAAGATTAGAGCCTTTCCATCATAATAGAACCACTCACTATATTGTGCAGCTAATCTACTTGCATATTGATAAGCACTATCATTATGTTGAACACTGTAGTGTATATTAGAAGTAACTGTCGGATTAAAACTAGTTTCTAATTTAGATTGATCATATCCTTGAAATGTTTTGTTTAATATTTCTGCCAATCCTACATCATTATGAGAAGCAAAATGAGGACCATCATCTGCAATAATACTAGCACTTTGTGCTTTTATTTCTACAGTATCCTCTTCTCCGTTATCAAAACCTTTGGTATTATTTACTTTGATCACTACTCCTTTAAACTCTAATTCTCCATAACCTGAAAAACCTTGAGAAGAGGAGACTTGTAAAGTAATAATTTCTCCCAGAAAATTTTTACTCTCTGAGGCCATCTCCCCACCAAGTTTTTCTAGTACATCCATACGACATACCAACTCTAGTATATGGTGTGAATCTAGATCTTGTCGGAGCATTAATCTCTTATAAGTAGGAATGAGAGTTCCTCCTATAAATATCTGAATATTGGATTGTAATGCCATAATTTTTTATTTTGTGTTCAGATTATTTCTAAAAACAGGTGTTTTCTATTGATCAATAGAAAACATACCATTTTTATAAGATAAAGTAATTATTCTACCTGTAGGTTTCATAAAACCACTTTTCTCATCTTCTATATATTCGGGATATGTAAGAGACATACGTTCTGGATCATATATAATACTATCTTTATTTCCTCTCGTTTTTCTCAATACCAGTATGTTTTTCTTATTAAAACAGGCATTGCAATCACTAAAGATGTCTTTTTTAAATGATAAAGATCGTGCAGTATAAAACTCTTGTCCACTTCCATAAGTTCCATATCCCAAAACAAGATAATTGTCCTTTTCTAAATTATAAATTTCGAAATAACTGACATTAATATCTGTTACTTCTGGGTTTTTATGAGTATTGACCAGATCATTAACATATACTTTATTGCCATCATTATATCTAAAAGCAGAGTTGTAATCTCTTCGATTCATCCCATTAGATTCGTTCCAACTAAAAATCATAAGTCGCTTATCCTCTGAAGAGACTATTTTTATTTTTTGTTCTAAATCATCAAACTTAAAATTTGAATTTTCTGTTTCTTCTAAGGTTTGGTATAATTTATGTTTGAATTCTTTGATAACTTTTCTACTAATCGTAAAATCATCATTATATAAGCTATCCCTTAATTTCTCATATAAATCAACCAATTCTGCATCATAGTCTGATTTAGAGTTCTCTTTGGTTTGAGCATTACAGGACAAACTAAGTATTGATAGTAAACTATAAAAAATGAATTTTCTCATTGTGAAAATATATCATAATGTTGTACATATCTCCAGGCTGCCACTCTTTCTAAAGCTTTTACATGTATAGCTAATCTGGAAGTAGCTTTATCCTTAAAGATATCAAATTCTCCTCTGGATTGCAAGGCACGTCGAGCATCTCCTTCTGCCTGATAGTAATAATAAGTCCAATATGCGATCTGATCTTCATCTGGGTTAGTATACCCATATTGTTTGTAATGTTTTACAAATAACTCCTGACGATGTTTGATCACAGCAGCAAAGCCATATATTGCACTTTCTAAATCTTTAAAATTAGCACTAGGAACTTGTTCTACTCCATACCTCTCATTACGATTCTCCATCACAGCAGTATACTCATCTCCTTCATTATAACCAGTCGGAAGGTATTTCTTAAACCTAGGCAATTCTCTTGGAGAGCTAAAAAAATCAAGCCCTAAATGTTGAAATCCACTAATCGTGTTATCCGTTACAAGCTTTCCTTTTTTATAATTAGTATCTAAATCTATATATAAATACCCCAATCCTTCTCCCATAATTATAGTATGCAAGTAAGATGGTATCATACCTACATGAAGTGCTACTTTTTCTATGATATCAACTAATGGGCGTTCTTTTTCTTCATCTGCATAACCGCCATATGCGTTCATATAAACACCATATTGCTTGCCTAGCTCCTTTTTTCTTTGAAGTTTAGATTTCTTTTTTTCTTGCTTTCCCATAGCTTGTTTTTAAGCTTTAAGGGGCCAGTTATTAGTAAAAGTTGTCCCTCTCATCACCAATTCTTTTGCAGAAAGCACTAAAAACACTCTCAAAGGCTCAGAATCTGAAGCATTAAAACGCTCTCTGTACTCCACACAGTAGGCATCTCTAAATTCTGCTTTTTTAAGAGATGATACATTATCTCTTCTATAAAAAACGATTTCTCCAGATTTTATTGCGGATCCTGAAGTTGCCCAATCAAAAAAATCGATTTTCAAGTTTGACTCAATCAAAAGGTGTATTTGTCCTCCTTTAGGTTTAGCACTGGGTCTACCAGTTTCATCCATATTTTGTTTGATCCCAAAGTCACACTCTAGTACATTAAATTCTTCTCCGTCTATATTCAATTTTGCTAAGAAAGACATAATAAATAAGTTTAATTTGATGAATTTATTAATAAAAGCACAGTATAAATCTCATAAAAAACTAGATAACAAAGGGAGTGAAAAAACACTCCCTTTAGAAATTTATACTAAAAATATTGATATATTAAGATTATACCCAATCATTTACATGCTCTCCATTACCCATACTGATTGCTTTAGCAGATAAAGCTATCGATTCTATCATTGGAGTTTTACCCGCAGAATCAAAAACCTCTTTATACTTTACCGCGTATGCGTCCGTAAATTTTAATTCCTTAGCTGTAGCCTCTGTGTCTCTTTTTAAGAAAACAATAGAACCACTTTTCATTTCAAAATTGTTAAACATCCAATCAGAAAAAAAAGTATCAGCAGTAGATTCTAATTGTAAATTAATCTTACCCCCTCTGCTTACTGAAGACGGACGACCTGTAAGATCAGTTTCTTGATGTAGATTGTAATCACAAGTTAATACATTGTACTCTTTTCCTCCTACTTTTAATTTAGCTTTAAAAGACATAATAAATAAAATTTTAAATTAATAAATAATAAATAAATAATTAACGTGACTTGCACATTATAAATGTACTCAAAAAATTAGAACTATCGTGTAAACTAAAAAACATGAAATGGTTCAAAATCAACCTAAAGAAAGAAAAGTATTACATACTGGTAATTAAAACCCGTACTGTTTTTAATTTAACCCCATAAAAAAAGGATTTTAACCTAAAAATTAAAATCCTTTTTTTTTGAAAAATTTAACTTTTTGTTAAACTCTCTTGCAAATAATAACATCATTTTCTTTTATATTATTGGCTTCTACGGTTTTAGCATAGTTGACAAACCTTTGAACACCAAACCAATTTGGCCTTGTATAGAAAATCCATCCTGCTGGATTATTAGTTTCATCTACATAAATTATCTCTCCTCCAGGATGTCGCTCATTATAATCATTAATAAAAAAGTAAAATAATTTGCCAAATTCCATTCGCTCAGGAGCCTTCAGCCTAAAATTACTAATCTCCTCAAGTGCATTCCCTTTATTAAATTCAAATGATATTACAAGAGGGTTTAGTAATTCTTCGTCTTTTGGATCCTTTACCTTTTTATCTACTGGGTAATACCATTTTTTATAAATCGGAACAGGCACAGATATTGCATATTCGTATAATTTTACTACCATAAAAGGAATCAAAAACGTGATAGCAGAGACCAGAAAGATATATATATACTCTGGTCTATAAATTCCAACCACAAACATAAATGAAATTAATCCTACACATGTTACTACAACAGTATATAGAAATTCTGACCAAAACATTGTTGGGGTTTCTGACAAATCAGGAAAAAATTTACGTAATGCCAAAATATGTAAAACACCAAGTAGCAAAAACACAACCTGAAAACTTATAAAATTATTAAGAGGTATATTATTAAGTACATTTTCATTACTTAACAACGCTGTAGCTGCAAAAAGCAACAATGTAACCAATATGTACAAAAAGAATTTCTTCTTGTTTTTAAAGAATAGCTTTTTTAACCCAGTTACAAACCCCATCAAAACAACGGTAATCACCAGCATTAATATACCTACCTTAAACATATCTGCACTAAAACCTGCAATCAAAACCATATTCATTTATATCATTGTTGTTAAACCTAATCTTGGACTATCTGACTCATCTAAAACAAACACACTTTCCTTTTCTGAATACGTAATCATTAGCTTAGTTTCTATTTCTATTGGGATAAAATAGTCACAAAAGGTACTAATAATTTTTATTGCCTCCCCATTTTGCAAAAATTTACTCATATTTTTTCTTGATACCTGATCAATTTTTATTTCAAAAACAGGGTATGAGACATGAGAATCATTTAATGCCAATACGAAATCTAACCCTAATTTATTATTACTATTTGCCTCATTACTATGATAAGGTTCAAATGTCTTTTTTATACTGACTTTCTCTTCAAGAATTTTTTCTAAACTTAAAGCCGTAAGCTCAGGATCACCTGATATCTTATATGCAAAAGGCAATAATTTTAATAATTTCATGCAATATTCTTCGGGAATTTCATCATCCAATCCCCAAAAATCAAGAAGAAAACTATTTTTAAGATTTACAAACTCATCTAATAAATTTCTTTCATTTTGTTCTACTCGTACTTTCTGAACAAAAAGCTCATTCTCTATAGGTGCGAAAAAAAACCTAGCATCTTTTTCTTCTTGTTTATGTTTCTGTCGTATCTGTTTGTATGAAGATTGACTCGTTTTTACTTGTTCATGAAAAATTCCTTCTGGGAGTAGATCATAAATCCCATTACGAGCCAAATTAAACTGAAGTTTATCTTTTGTTCCTGAATACGTATCTAAAGTAAAATCGATAACATCTCTACGATAGGACCTAGAAAATGTACTTTTATTTAAAATGTCGATATCACTGAATTTAATACCTGAAGATTCGAGAATTTCTGCCACAAAAACTTCTGCTTTCAAATTTTTGTAAGCTGACATCAACTCTTTATATATTTTTTGTATTTCGGTATCTTGCATATTTAAACCAACAGAATATCTGAAAAGCTTATTTTTTTACTTCTGACTTAATTCCCCATTTGCATTTTTTGGCTTTCTTCCTGCTGCTACAAACATTCGCTGCCAATAACTATCTGTAAAATTACTTATTTGAACTCCATTGATTCCTGAGCCACTTAATTTTGATGTAGAGTGCACAAAATGATTATTATCCAAATAGATACCTACATGAGTTATAGGATGATGCTGAGAGCCTCTTTCATTAAAAAACAAAAGATCTCCTTGTTTTAAAAATTCCTGCCCAATAAATTTATCTGTACTGGGAGCCATATATTGTTTTTCTGCCGTTCTTTCTATCAAATTATTATACACATCATGATAAAGAAATTGAGTGAAAAAAGAACAATCAATACCTTTTTTGGTTTCTCCCCCCATCCTGTAGGGCGTTTCTATCCAGCTATCTATAAAGGTATAAAGAGGTATATTTTTTATTTCTTTTGGAGACACTCCTATGACAGCAGCGTACTTTTTTTGAATAGGAGAAACTTCTTTTTCCTGCCCTTCTTTTTGTTTCATATAAGCAATTGGATCTGTACCTTTACATCCTGTGACCCCAACAAAAGCCATTAATATGACCATTAATATTTTACAAAATAGTTTCATACCCCATGATTATTTATACAAATATAAAAACTTCTATTCTTTTTTATAGATTATTAAGTTAGGTTATTAAAAAATATTAATAAAAAATAGATTCGTGTTTATCATTTAACTTACCTCTAGTATGTAAAAACTTTATTAAATTGCGATGATTTACAAAACTTCTTAGCCTTTACTCTATGATAAAATCGTATTATAGCTTACCCATACAAACTAAAAAAATTGTTAGTAACAAAGAGGCTAAACAATGTAACATTACACAATCAATTGTTAATTTCATACATCTGATAACAACTACTCATTTTGGAGAATGTGTTTTTGATGAGTCTTTTGGGTGCTCAATATGGAATGTAGATTTTGACAACTTGACAACAACCAACAAACTTAGAGATATCATAACAGAGTCTCTTTCAGAAAGTATCACCAGTAAAGAAAAAAGATTGAAAAACGTAAGCTTAAAGGTTACTATACAACAAGATGAGTTTAGAAATATTTCAAACCTAAACAGAGTAAAAAAACGTGTAGATATAAAAGTAAATGGAACTATTTGTTTAACCAATGAGCCTTTTTCTTGTTTAGAAAAATTTTATATCGCTCCTCTTTCATATTAATTATGGCTCAAGAAAATACAACACAGATTAAAAATAGGATGATAAAAAAGGCTGCTTCGCTTTGGGGGGTCCCTCCTAATGAGATAGAAACCTCTTTTGATCCTATTGTAACGCTTCTTATTGATGCCTGCGCTTCTGAGATTGCAAAAATCTCTGGAGAAATCAACAATTCACAAACAAGAGCAACTGAGCAACTTATACAATTAATGACTCCAGAAACCTTATATGGTGCTCGTCCTGCTCATGCTATTGCTTATGCCGAACCTATATCGCCAGAAAGCTTCATTACTCCAGAAAATTTATTCTATTATAATAAAAGAATAAAAAATGCAGGTGCAGATCGTACCATAAAAAACATCTTCTTTTCTCCGGTTCAGGAAAACAAATTAATAGATGCTAACATCACTCATATCCTTTGCGGAAAAGATGCTTATGAAATTGAAGAAAAATCAAGATCCAACATAACACTTACATATAAAGACAAAGCCTCTTTACCTTCTTCTACTCTTTATTTGGGCATCAAATCTGATCACGAAAATATTCATTTAAAAAACGCTTCTCTGTTTTTTGAAATATTAGATATACAAGACAGGGAGTTATTTTATCATTATCTACAACAAGCAAAATTTTATTACAACGGTACGTTGGTTGATGTAACCTCGGGATATATGAATAGTGATAATTCTGAACGCTTGGATTTAGAATCTGTATTTTCTCATATTCCTAATAAAACGAGAAATATTGAAAATGACGTAAAAAAAACCTATGAAAAGCATTTTATAACAATTAACTCTGATATTTCACTACAGAGAACTATAAAAATTCCCGAAGAAATTACTAACTTTATACATTATGACGATACTGAAGATTTTCAGAATGTAAATTGGATTAAAATAGTTTTCCCCAAGGTAATCAGCAATACCATTTTAACAAACCTGTTTTGCTCATTTAATGCTTTTCCTGTATTAAATCGTAAATTAGAGAGTGTTTCTTATCAACTAAAAGATTATATAGATATTGCTCCTTTAAGTACAATGGATTTATTTCTGGATGTTAAAACCGTAAGTAATACTTCGGGACAGATATACAACCTAAGAGAAAATGATGCTGATAAAGATCTAAAAGGAACCTTTGTAATACGAAGAGACAATGTAAGTAAACTTGATTCTCGGAAAGCCAAAGAATATCTTTTACATCTTATAGATTTACTAAAAGATGAAAGTGCTGCTTTTTCTATTTATGGAAACGATTTTTTACAATCTAATGCCAATATGCTAAATCAAAATATAGCTACATTAGAAAAAAAAGTTTTAGATATGACAAAAACAGTAGCAGAAACAAATTACGTTTCTGTTAAACCTTTTAAGAAGAAAGATACACTTTTGATAGAATATTGGACAACAAATGGACAAGAAGCCAATCAAATAAAATCTGGAAGCTCTCTGAATACTTATAAAGGAAGTGAGCTAAAGCAAAAAAAAGGAAGGTTTCTTACTCCTAGTTTTCAAGGAAAAGATAACCTTACAATGGAAGAACGACTTTATGCATACCGTAAAGCGTTACTCTCTAGAAACAGGATTGTTACCAAAGAAGACATTAAAGCACTATGCTATGAAATATGTAGTAATAAAATTGAAAAAGTGGTTATAAGAAAAATATTCAAAACCAGTATTGAAACTAACAAAGGATTGGTTCCATCTATTGAAATAATGCTTTATCCTAATCCTACCGTGCAAGTTTCTGATTTTGAATGGAACTCTATAAAAATTGATATTTTATCTATATTAGAAAAACAATCACTAAATGTTTTTCCTTATTATATTACATTAATGAATTAATCAAAATTTTACACAAAAATGAAACCATCAAATACACAAAGAAATACTTATATGGATCGAAGTATTGTTTTGTTTTTCGTCATTACATTTTTTGTTACCGCCGCTGTTTTTGCATTTAAATATGTTAACTATATTCCCTGTGAAATTATAGATTTTGATATCAATGCCAAAAACTATAGGGTTGGGGAGATTATTAGGTTTAAAGATAAAACCAAAGGTGCATTCAAAAGAGAATGGGATTTTGGAGATAGCTCTAAAACACGCTCTGGTTTATCTCCTTTTCATACTTTTGAAAATCCTGGACAATACAATATTAAGTTAAAAATTAATGGTCAATGTGAAGGAATAAAAACAATTATCATAAAAGAGAAAGTTTTTATTCTAGATTCAACTAAACTGGCAAATTTTAAAGCCCCAGCTTCAATAAAAGTTGGTGAAGTATTACGACTTAAAGATAACACCAAGGATGCCCATAAATGGGAATGGAGGTTTGGAGAAACAGCAAGAGTAAATTCTATCAAAAAAAACCCACAATATATTTATGAGTCTCCTGGTTTAAAAACTATTACACTAATTGTAAATGATGATAATAGGTATGCTACAAGAAAAAAAATAAAAGTTTTACCTAGCAATAAAAAAGTTAATGCTCCTAAAAAGCGAATTAGAAGGCCTAAAGAATCTTCCTCAACAATTAAATATGCACCAAAGGATGCTATAAAAAATGAACCAAAGACAGAATTTAGAGCTCCTGATATTAAGGATAGTAATTTTGCATCAAAAATAATGGCTGTTTCTAATAAAAAAGCAAGTGCAAAAGATTTCAGCAAGTACTTATGTGATAATTTGCAATTACAAATGACAGCAAGAGGAAAAAGAACAACGTTTATTGAATTTTGTGAAAAAATAAAAGGTAAACGAATCAAAATAAAAGAGCTTGAAATATTTAGAAATAAGAAAAATAATTGCATAGAATATATTACAATACAATATTCTAAAACTGGTTTATTTTAAAAAAATGAAAAAAGAAGATAATAATTACTATAGGGTTAACTGGGTTGATGGAATGAAAATCAATAAAAATCGTTTTATTGATATGGAAAATGCCCTTTTCCAATTTTCTAAGGTAATTAGTGCACGAGGATTAAACACTAATAATTATGGTTTGTTACCAGATTTAGGATCAGAAGAAGCTGTAAAGATGATTTTTTCTATGGACGGTCAGGAAACTATCAAAATACAACTTGTTAAGTGCAGAGCAATTACATCTGGTGGACATCTTATATATATTACTCCAGAAATATCATCATTTCTTGAAAACGAGGGGAGCCTTATTACTACAAATTTCCCTATTGGTGGTGTTGAAGAGGAATGTTATGTAGTTTTAAGTGTTAATCCATATGTAAGGATACCAATAGGCGACTCTGATCCTGAAGAAGAACCTCCTCGCCACCCTTATGTATTACCAGAATACAAACTTAGTATTGTAGAAAAAAGCGAAGTTAATGCTGAGGAATTTGGCGATTATCATATCACTATAGGTAAAATAATGTTTGAAGAAGGATCCACTCCTTATCTTGCAGAAGATTTTATACCGCCTTGCACATCTATTCTTAGCCATCAAGATCTTTTATACACCTATTCTGAGATTGGTACTTTTTTTAATGCAATAGAAAAGTACTCAATGAATATAATACAAAAAATCTATCAGAAAAAACAATCCAATGATCTTGCAAAAATGGTATTAACGCTTTGTCAAAACACTCTTCAATATTTAGGAGGTGTATTACCAGAGTACCGTATTAATGACAAACAAGCACCTCCAATATCGATGATCTGTAAGCTTATTTCTATGGCAAGAGTCATTAAAAATAATCTGGATATCTATGCAGGCACAGGAAAAGAAGAGCTATTGAATTATTTATCAGATTGGTGCGACCTCAACCAAGGAGCTTTTGAAAATACTTTGATAGAAATGATTGAGTTACAATATATACATACAGATATCAATACATCATTAAATCATGTTTCAAACTATACAAAATTAATGTTATCTCTTTTCAAAAAATTAAACGAATTAGATTACATAGGTAAAAAAACAGATTCAAACATCTTTGTAAAAGAAGAAGTTCTTGCCAAACAAGATGTTAAAAACAGAAGAAGTTTTCTACTTGATTAAAAATAACAACTTATAAAAACATAAAATGAAACCAAAAAACAGTAAAGAAAGAAGAAATAGTATATTAAAATTTTCGTTGTTATTTATTTTTACCGTAACTCTAATTGTACTTGCTTTCTTTTTTGATTTTGATAGAGTTCCCTTAAAAGAAAATTCTGTACTAAGAGAACAATCCAAGTCTATAAAAACAGAAATACAGTTTCAAGAGAAATTTTCTAGTGAGATGTTTGCAATACGATCACTATTGGATTCTTTAGACACTCCAGGACAAAATATACAGTACATTAATGCACTTATAAACTCTAAAATTGTGGATTTGCAAAAATCTATTCCTGAAGAGGATTCAACATACAGATACAATATGTATAATAGTATTGTGAAGTCTTTTGTAGACTTACAAGGACTAAAAACAAAACTAAAAGAGTTTGAAGATGTGGATGCTCAATTAGACGAATACGAGGAAGAATTAGAACGGGTAAATCAAGAACTTGAGAAAGCAAACCGATATCTGGATGCGTTAAGACGATAACTAAAAAAAGCTTCAGAATAGCACGATTACTATTCTGAAGCTTTTTTTATATCTTATAAAAAAATACTAGCTACTACTCACCACCAAGCCAATCTTTACGTCTTTGTAATGCTTTTTCGTTAGGTTTAGAATATTCTGTAAGTATTACTTTAGGGTCTTCTCCTATTTTCACATAAGTAGATCGATCTTTTCCGTTTCTTTTAAATTTTAGAATTACTTTTTTACTGGATTTATTTTTGTTAACCACTTCATGATATTGTTCTAAATCAGAAAAAGATTTATTACCTATAGAAATGATAATATCTTCTTTCTCCAAACCTGCTTCATACGCTGGTGTACCTTGTTTGGTATATTCTGATATTCTAGCCAAACCATTTTTTGTGAATTCGATTTCTGCTCCTATATAAGGATCTTTTTCAGATTTAAGATAAATTGCAACAGAGCCCAATAATTTTTTAAAGTCTGGTACTTCACTACCATTAATATATTTAGAGAAAAATTTATCTGCAAATGATGTTCCTGCATACTCTCTTAGAGTAATAAATAGATTATCTGTTGTATAAGGAATTTCAGTTTTACCGTACTTTGTCCAAAATAGCTTCATAAAATCATCCAGGTTAAGATCATTTTTCTCATCTCTTAAGGCTAAATCCATTGCCAGTCCTAACATATTACCATAAGAATAGTAAGAAACATAGGTGTTTCCTCTATGAACAGGATCTACAGTAGTAGCAGCATCTACAAAAGGAGCCTTACGACTCATTTCTCTAGGGTTATAGTATTTCAGCGCTGGTGAATTCCAAACTTCATTATAAGTTTTGGTTAAACGTGTTATATATTCTTCCTGACTAATAATACCTGATCGACATAAGGATAAATTTGTATAATAACTTGTGACTCCTTCTGCAAACCACAATTCATCACAAAGATTGGCTTTATCAAAATCAAAAGGCTCTAAAGCCAAAGGACGTATACGCTCTACATTCCATGCATGAAAAAACTCATGAGCAAATGTGCTAATATTATCCTTCATGCCTCCATTTGCAATACTTTTAGGATTTGTTATAACAGTAGAATTTCGATGTTCCATCCCATCTCTGGACACCTGCGGCATAAAACAAGCTAAAAATGTATATTCGTTATTTTCAAAACTAGGATAATCACCAAATACTTTCTTTTCTTCTTCTACAATCTTTTTTACTTGATCAAAAAAAACATTAGCCTCTTGATCGGTACCATTATGCTGTAAAGCCATTTTAATAAGATACTCTTTATCCCCAGAACCAACTTTATATTCTTTAACAACATGATTGCTTAACAAAGCTGGACTGTCCATAAAAAAATGTAAGTTAGGTGCAAGAAAACTATTACTTCCCTGAGGAGTTAATTGAGTGGCTATTTTCCAGCCGAGATCTTCTCTAGTTACATATAAAACCTCAATAGGTCTCTCTTTTAAACTAGAAACATACATGAAAGTAGCTGGATTATTAATTAAAGCATGAGTTTCATCAATTTGAGAATATGTACCATCACCTCTATCTGCAAACAAAGTATAATACACATGTATAGTCCCATCATGTCCCGTAACATCCCATTGATGTAAATTAGGCCTGGTAACCGTTACATTTTTACCTTTGCTATCAGTAATTTTTACATTGTAAACATTTTTAGCAAATTCATGTAACGCGTATCTCCCTGGTGATGTTCTGCTCATCTTCAAAGAAACAGTACCACTCTGTAAACTTGTAAAGGTTGCAGTTACATTTGCTTCATGATGTTCTGCATTATCGAATGAAATCGAGTATTTGTTTCTTATTTGTGTAAACCCGGATTGTATTGTTAAAAACAAGAGGATGATTAGTGAAAAATATCTCATTTGTATATATTTATATTTGGTAAATTAAGTTGTAATATTTTTTTTGGTCATAATAAAAAGTTATGAAACGTTCAAAAATACAATTATCTGGTAACTATACAAACATAGATTTCATGAATAACCGTTGTCAACCATATCTATAGTAACATCAGCTATATTTTATTCCATCAATCCAATATCACTCGATATCCTCTTGGTATTTTTTATTCTATTGCCAAAATATTTAAGCTTTATAAGACGTATTTATATAAAATTCACAGTATCAATTATGAGAATAAACTCAACTAATACATCTGAATCATTACAATTATAAGTGACTTCACTTACTTTTTCTTTCAATGCTTCATTAGCATTTATTGTAAAAAGATCATCTTTTATATAGTATAACATAGGCCAAAAACTAACTACTTATCAAAATCTTTCTAATATTTTTTTTGCCACACTACTTTTGGATCTATCAGGTAATTAATTCTTTCTCAGGTCAAATCAGAATCATTATTTTTATAACTAAACAGTCCTCATAATGCAATTGTAAATATTATATAAAATTCCTCATAATTAAAACATTACAAAAGATCTAGCTATTCTTTTACGATATCTTTAAGGTCACTAAACATATCTATAAAATCTTCGACTAAGTCGGCAGATACAAATTTTTTATCCATAAAAACGTTTAGTTTTCCTTTTTTCAATTTTACAACATACCCTGTTTCTCCCTTGTTATTATATTTCCAGGTAGCTGTTGTTCCATTTTTGGTCATTTCAGGAGTTAAATGATCTCTTAAAAATTGTTTTAATTTTCCTGTTTTGGATGACGGAAAGCTAGCTTTTAAGGTATACATATCTTCTGTATTAGAGATAGAAATATTAACTTTATAATTACCTTCTCCCGGTTCATCACTAGAATAACTAATAGACACTTTAGAGTTTGAAGTTGAAGTTGTTTGGGCATTACTCATAGAAAGAGCAAACACAAGGCTTAATGTGCAAATAATTGTTTTCATAATTTTTGTTTTTTGATTAATGAATGATGATTGATTTAATTTTCGTTTTTTGATGTAATTGATTTTAATTCTTTGCCTATTCTTTCAAATTTCTTAATCAGTTTATTCGAGGCTAGTTCTTTATCTAAATTGATTCTTAATTTATTTCCCCTAAGTCTTACTTCATACAATTCTTCATTTTCAATTTCTTTTTTCCATAAATAAGCTTCATCTTCGATGGTCATATTTTCTTTTCCAAATTGATCAATCAGATAAGATTTTACATCGTTTTCCTTATACTTCATAAATCTTATTTTGATCCTAAAACTCTCTCCCATATCAATAATAGCAAAGGATCTAGAATAATTCTTCTCTTCTGAATCATCACTAATACTTATCGTTACCGTTGATGATGACTTAGAAGAACTTGTGGAGCTTGTTTGGGCATTCATGGTTAGTAATCCTATAATAAGGTTTACCAAAATGGTGATTAATGTTTTCATACTATTCGTTTTTTGATTGATGATTTAAGCTATACTAAATGTGAGACCAACCCCACGTACACTTTCTATATTTATATTATTATCTTTTTTAAAATATTTTCTTAATCGACTTATGAATACATCCATACTTCTACCAGAGAAAAAATCATCATTACCCCAAACATCCTTAAGCACATCTTCTCTTTTGATCATTCTATTTCTGTGTTCCCATAAATATTGGATTAGCAATGTTTCTTTTTCGGTTAATCGTTGTGATTCTTCATTCAATTTTAATTGATGATTAACTATATCGAACTCATAATTTCCGATTTTTACAATATCATTTTCTGTAGATTCAACTTTTCGTGTTCGTTTTAAAATATTTTGAAGTTTAAGTACTAGGATATCTGCTTCAAATGGTTTCACGATGTAGTCATCTGCGCCTAGTTTCAATCCTCTGATTTTATCTTCTTTCATTTTCTTAGCAGTGAGAAATATGAATGGAATTTCGGGATCAATATCTACTACCTTTTCTGCTAATGTAAACCCATCCATTTTTGGCATCATTACATCAAAAACACATATATCAAATTTTCCATCAGAAAATATTGATAGTGCTTCTTTTCCATCCTTGGCCCAGGTTACCCTATAACTATGTATTTCGAGGTATTGTTTTAATATACTTCCAAAATCAAAATCATCTTCTGCGAGTAGTATATGTTTCATATATTAAATTGTTGGTATCGTTATTTTAAAAATTGTTCCTTCATTAGGTTTACTTTCAATATCTATTTCACCTTGATGTGCTCTAATGATTTGATTAGTATAAAACAATCCTAAACCTAATCCTTTTACATCATGTACATTTCCTGTTGTTATTCTATAGAATTTTTCAAAAATCTTATGGTATTCTTTTTCAGAAATCCCGATCCCATTATCTCGTATCGAAATTGTGTATGCTTCTTTCCTAAGTTCTGTTCGTATTTTAATATTGACTTTTTCTTTACCGTATTTTACAGCATTTTCCATTACATTAAATAGTGCTGTAGTAAATAGAAATTTATCAATATTAAGATGTACATCTCTAAATTCTATCTTAGCACTCACTTCGACTTCTTTATTTTTAACCGATAACTTAAAATCTTCTATTACTTCTTTAAAATATTTATTATCCAGAATTTTTTCTTTCTTCAAAACAATTTCTTCTGATCCTAAAGTGTTATTCATCACCTGATCAATTAGTTTTTGTAGCCGGTTATTTTGTCGATCTAATATATCTAATGCACTAGAGAATATTTCTGGTGAATTTTGAGTTTCTTTATTTCTTAAACTTTTAGATGCAATACTTAACGTTGCTAGTGGAGTTTTAAGCTCATGTGTAATATTATTTATAAAATCATCACGTACATCGGCTATTTTCTTTTGTCGAATCACTGTTTTAATCGAGTAAAAAAGTAAGGCAACTACAAATAGTAATAATATAACAGAGAATAAAAACAGGCTTGCCATTTGACCAAAAACTATTCTCTTCCATCCAATAATACTGACAGCATCTACTGTTCGAATTTCGAGATTAAGCTGGGTTTTTATAATTTCACCACGACTATCATCCTCTATATCTTGTTCTGTAAACCACCTCCCTTTACTTATTACATTACCTTCTTTATCAGGAAAATTTTCTCCGAACAAAAAGTAATCACTTTCTTCTTTTGCATTAAAAACAGTATCTAAAATGTTATTATCATGGATAATAACATTCTTTATTGTTTTCTTATATTTTAACTCATAGCCCAAATTGGCCTTACTAATTTCTTTTTTATAATATTCATTAAATATATTATTTAACGAATCAGTAAAAGGTTTGAAACGTTCTATCGTTTCATTTTTAAGAAGATTATTCTTTCTATATTCTACTAGGTTTTTGGTTAATTGATTATACCAAAGCTCTGCTATTGAATCCATTTCTCTAGTATTATCTATTCTAGAGACGGCCTTCTTGGTTTCTTTTATAAATACATCTTTTTTAAGTTGATATGTGTTATAAATCAAATACCCCTGAATCCCAGATAATGCCAATAAGGTCAATATAGATGTAATAATGAGTATGTTTATCTTTTTCTTCATTATGATGATATATAACTTTTCATTTTTTTTAATACCTAATGCATTAAAAAACTGCTACGCTAACAAAAAATGTAATATTCTTTATTTTAAAACCTATTCGTTTTTTGATTGATGATGATATCAAAAGTATCGTAAACATCTTTTGATTCAATAAAATCAGCTTCCATTAACCGTCTATTAACGTTAACACACCTAATCACCACTGTAAAAACAAGGCATTTAAGTATCTATGTTAATAGGTCAAAAATTAGTATTAATTATTACATTTGCTGACTAATTAACCAATCACTTCTATGCTATCCTATTTGAAGCTTATAAAATTTGATAACTTACTTATAATTGCTTTTGCTCAATTATGTATTAAATATGGTCTATTCGAACCCTTTAATATTGCTATTACTTTAAATGGTTTAGGTATTGCCATCCTAATGGTTGCTACATTTTGTATTGCTGCTGCGGGGAATATAATTATCGAAATCTATAATCGAGAAGATACTGGTGTAAAAGGTTTATTGTATGGTTCTATAACCGAAAAGTCGGCCAATCGATTGTTCATTATTTTTAATATCATAGGAGTTCTTATTGGGTTTTATCTGGCCAACCTTATTGATAGACCTGGTTTTGCTGCATTATTTATCGTAATTTCTGGAGTATTTTATATCTATGCGTCTTATTTAAAAGAAATCTTAGTTCTTAAAAATTTTATTCCTGCAATGCTTGCTGCATTAAGTTTGATAGTTGTAGGGATTTTTGACCTTCTTCCTGCGATCACTGAAAAAAACAGAGCATCACAGACCGTTATCTTTTCTATTATCTTAGATTACTCAATATTTGCATTTATGATTGTGTTATTAAGAGAACTCGTGAAAGATTGTTTATATATAGATAGAGATCATAATATCGGGATCAGAACCATCCCAATAGTTTTAGGTAAAAATCGAACAACAAAATTAATTGGGATATTAACATTGCTCCCAATTTTTTCTATTGTTTATTATATATACACTTATCTTTTTTCAAATAGCAATGCTGTTATTTTTGTATTGATGCTTATTGTTGCTCCACTACTCTATTTTATGATTAAAAGCTTTAGTGCAGAATCAGATAGGCAACTTACCAGATTATCATTGCTTTTAAAGATCATTTTATTTGTAGCATCTATCTCGCTATTATTTTATCAATTTGTTTTAGTATAGTATTATGTTAAAAGATACATTAAAAAGTAAAAATATAATTCTTGCATCTGGCTCTCCTAGAAGGCAAAAGTTTTTTAAGGATTTGGACCTAAATTTCACAATACAATTAAAAGAAGTTGAAGAAATATACCCAAATCACCTTAAAGCCGAAGAAATTTCGGATTATCTGGCTAAGCTTAAAGCAAATGCATTTACAGATTTGCATCCAAAAGATATTTTAATCACTAGTGATACTATTGTTTGGCATAATAATAAAGCTTTGGGTAAACCAAAAAATCTGGAAGATGCCTCAAAAATGATTAATTCCCTATCTGGAGATACTCATGAGGTTATTACTTCGGTGTGTTTTAAAACAATCAATCAGACTATTGTAGTACATCAAACCACCAAAGTAACTTTTAAAGAGCTATCTGCAGAAGAAATTGAATATTATGTACAGACCTATAAGCCTCTGGATAAAGCAGGAGCCTATGGTATACAAGAATGGATTGGTTTTATTGGAATATCAAATATAGAAGGGAGTCATTTTAATGTCATGGGACTTCCCACGCACCTTGTTTATGAAACGTTAACAGTACTTGCTAAATCCTAGGTTTATTGTAATTTGCTATATAAATAAATTTATCATGAAAAAGTTAATATCACTGTTCGCATTATTAAGCGTATTAGTCTTTATTGCCTGTAGCAATATTAAAGCAGATAAAGCATCTAACCTTCCTATAATTAAAGAAGTAACCAAAGAAAAGGCATCTCCTGCAAAAACTCTTTCTGAAGATTTTAAAAAGTACTGGTATGCTGGTAAAGCAGAAATATCATCATATCAACTAGAACAAGCACGATATGGCGAAATGAGAAAAGGGACAGCAGTACTAATTTATGTTACTGAGGATTTTTTACCTAAAAAACAGGTGAAAGCAGATCGTCAAAATACAAGTAACATACCTGTTTTAAAACTTAATGCTACCAAAAAATTTAATACGGGAATTTACCCATATTCGGTTATGCAGAGTACATTTTATCCGGTGGCAGATAATCAACATGCCATTAAAATATCTAATTCGATGCAAGAATGGTGTGGTCACGTATACGCGCAATTAAATAACAAAAAACAATTCGAGATTACCTCCCATTCTTACTTTGAAAGTGAAGCAGATCAGGATTTTAAATTAGACAAAGCTATTTTAGAAAATGAACTTTGGACTAAAATCAGAATCAATCCAGAAGCATTGCCACAAGGAGATTTACAAATTATCCCTTCTTTTGAGTATTGTAGATTAAGACATAAAGATATTAAAGCATACTCGGCTAAGGCATCTATACAAAAAGAAACTAATACGAATACATACACTATAGAATATCCCGAACTTGATAGAAGTATCAGTATTACTTTTAATGCCTCTTTTCCGTATGAAATTGAGCATTGGACAGAAACCTATAAAAGTGGGTTTGGACCCAATGCAAAGAAGCTTACTACAAAAGCAACTAAAATCAAAAGTATTAAATCTGCATATTGGGGTAAAAACAGTAATAAAGATGAAGTCTTACGTGACGAATTAGGACTTACGAATCAAAAATAAACATCAATTAATTCACAACTAACTAATACAATACTAATGGTAAAATTATCAGAATCTGACATAAAAGAAAAACTAAACGATATAGATGGTTGGGAATACCATGATAATGCTCTTCATACCACTTTTGAATTTAACGATTTTAAAGATGCATTCTCTGTAATGACTCGTATTGCTTTTGAAGCAGAAGCACAACAACATCATCCCGACTGGTCAAATGTTTATAATAAGTTACACATTAGTCTTTCTACCCATGACGCTGGTGGTATTACAGAAAATGATTTTAAACTAGCAAAAACTATAGATAATATTATCGAAGGAGAATAAGGGTTAAACTTATTTATAATCAAAAAATAAATATCAAATTCTAAGGTCAAAACTTCTTGTTTTACTTTTTGAATTTTGGTACTTTAGGCGTATCAAAATTGATCATACACAAACATTTGTCAAACACTTGGTTTCTACTTATGTTTGTATTTAGATTTTAAAATTAGCATATGGGAAGAGCTTTTGAATTTAGAAAAGCACGTAAGATGAAACGCTGGTCAGCAATGGCAAAAGCGTTTACTCGAATTGGTAAAGATATTGTAATGGCTGTAAAAGAAGGTGGTCCTGACCCAGCTTCTAACTCTCGTCTAAGAGCAGTGATCCAGAATGCCAAATCTGTGAACATGCCAAAAGATAATATCGAAAGAGCAATTAAAAAGGCATCTGATAAAGATCAAGGTGACTATAAAGAAGTTCTTTTTGAAGGATATGCTCCTCACGGAATTGCTATTCTGGTAGAAACAGCTACAGATAACAACAATAGAACGGTTGCTAATATACGATCCTATTTTAACAAGTGTGAGGGTAATCTGGGAACATCAGGTTCTGTAGAATTTATGTTTGACCACACCTGTAATTTTAGAATTAATAGTGAAGGGCTAGATCCGGAAGAACTCGAACTCGAATTTATTGATTTTGGAGCAGAAGAAGTTTTTAAGGATGATGATGGAATCTTAATTTACGCTCCTTTTGGAAGTTTTGGAACAATACAAAAAGAATTAGAAAGTCGCGAAATCGAAATTCTATCCTCTGGATTTGAACGTATACCGCAGGTAACCAAAAAAATAACTCCAGAGCAAGCTGCAGACGTAGAAAAGTTACTGGAAAAAATAGAAGAAGATGATGACGTTCAGAACGTCTATCATACTATGGAAGAATCTTCTTCTGAAGAATAAAGATATTTCTCAGTTATCATAACAAAAAAAGAGCTCAGCTGTTACGCTAAGCTCTTTTTTTGTTATGTTTAGTGTAATACCGCGACTATAGATAAAATATAAGCTATGAAAAGATTAGCCGTACTTCTTCTATTTTTATTTGTGAGCACATTACAAGCTCAACATATGGATAATGACAAACTAGAGTTAATTATCAAACAAAATGCAGATACTCTAAATGGTATTCCCGGTAACTGGAAATTTATATACAAAGAGACTCCAATGCTTTGTGTTACTGATGAAACCAATAATCGAATGAGAATTATTTCTCCTATTACAGCATCAGATAATCTTGATAAAGATGTATTACTTGATGCAATGACTGCTAATTTTCACTCTGCTCTTGATGTAAAATATGCGATCACCAATAAAATTTTATGGTCAGTTTATATTCATCCTTTAAAAGAACTTACCGAGGAGCAGGTAAACAGTGCTATATCACAAGTATATTATGCAGCAAAGACTTTTGGTTCTACTTTTTCTAGTACAGAGCTTATTTTTGGTACAGGAAACGCAAAGGGAAAATCTAAAGAAGTTATTCCAGAAGAAAAAACTCGTGAGTTTTAAGTTCCATCAAAACTATTTTCAGGAACTTTACCCTTAACTCCTACAAAGAAACTATACATATACTCAAAATCTTTTTTAATATCCTCTGTGGGATAAAAAGGATCAGAAACCACACATTGTTTTTTTCCAAAATCAAAAGCTACCATAATAACAGGAACATTTGCTGCTTTGGCGATATGGTAAAATCCTGTTTTCCACTCTTTAACTTTTTTCCTTGTTCCTTCTGGAGCAATGGTCAAACGCAATTCATCCCTTTTTTTAAATATCTCTGCAATAGCTTCAACCTTATTCTGACCAGGAGTTCTATCCAAAGAAATTCCTCCTACTCTTCTTAGATACCAGCCCAGTGGCCATCTAAAAAGTTCTTTTTTACCTAAAAAGCTTATCTTAATTCCAGCTAATTGACGTATTAAAAGGCCTATATAGAAATCGTGCCAACTTGTATGAGGCACAACAACAACAACACACTTTTTTATAGTATCAGCACTGAAATCACCGATAAACTTCCAACCCATAATTTTATAATATATGAAGGAAGAAAAGTATCGCATGAAAATAAAAGATTGAAAAGCGGTTTACAAAGAACGATATAGTTCTTTCAGTATATCAGCATTTATTTTAGATTTCCAATTGTACCCCAAAGCATTTTCCCAAAGTGGTTCTAAGCTTAGTGCGACTCTGGTCATAACATCTAATTGATCTTCGGTTACATTAGCACAAACTCCTGTGGGTAAACTAATATTATGAAATTCTTTCATTTTTTTGAATACAGCTACACCTTCAGGATAATATTTTTCTAATTTATCAAATACTATACAGTTACCTATCCCATGCTTTGTTCCTAGCACATATGCTAGTCCATAACTCATAGCGTGAGCAACACCAACCTGAGAATATGCAATACTCATTCCGCCATGCCAGGAAGCCATCATTAATTTTGCATCTACTTCTTCTTTACTTAGGCTATTTTCCAGGAAAATCTCTTTACATAAATCTAAAGCTTTTTCACCATAGCTCTGGCTAAATGCATTTAAATACGTTCCATCTAACGACTCTATACAGTGAATATAACAATCCATACCTGTATAGAACCACTGATCTTTAGGAACATCTTTTATTAATTCTGGATCTAATACAACCTGATCAAAGGGCGTAAAATCAGAATTGATTCCTAATTTACGTTCGGGTCCTGTAAGTACAGTAGTGCGAGACACTTCTGCCCCTGTTCCTGAGATGGTTGGAATCCCTACATGAAATACAGCTTTATTTTTTACCAGATCCCATCCTTGGTAATCTGCAGCACTTCCTGGATTGGTAAGCATGATTGCTACAGCCTTAGACAAATCCAAAATAGAGCCTCCTCCTATTCCAATAATTCCACTTGGAACATACTGATAATCATTTCTTATTTTAGAAACTATCTTATCTACCTGAGATGTCTTGGGTTCTTCAACAGTTGATACATAGACAATCTCATCGGTATAAGATAATGGTATTCTATCCTCAATAAATGAGGTATTGTTCTTAAAAACATCATCTACCAAAAAGATAAAAGGAGCAACACCGTTTCGTTCAGGCGCAATAATACCACCAATCTGATTAAAAGCTCCTCTCCCAAATACCACTTTCGGCACCATTGGGAAATTCTTATGCATAGAAGTAGATTCTTCTGGAGTAATTATAGATTTTGGATTCAATAGATTTTCTTTATTAATTATTCTTTTTGCTCTTTCTAAATCTTCCGGGGTATCAATTTCCACACCTTCGTGGTGCGTTTCCACCATTTTAATATTTTTACCATATTCAAGATAGCGAATGCATTCTATTTTCTCTGATGCTTCTAAAGAACGCATTGGTAAACGGTAAAAATCTAAAATAGCTTGTTTCTTAAATGCATAAACACCTTTGTGCTTATGGTAAACATGATCTATTTCTTTATCTCTTGGGTATGGTATAGGTGCTCGAGAAAAATATAATGCATAATTATTTTCATCTACAATAACCTTTACACTATTGGGATTCATAATATCATCCCAGTCATCCATCGGTGTCATTAAACTAGCTAAATCTATGCGATCAGAGTCTTCTTGATAAAATACACTTAATACTTTCTCTAAGCTCTCTCTATCGGTAAAAGGTTCATCTCCTTGTACATTTACTACAATATCGACATCCATCTCTTCGACTGCTTCGGCTATTCTATCACTACCACAGCTGTGTTCTTTCTTACTCATAATAGCCACACCACCATGAGAAGTAATTTCTTTATAAATAACATCGCTATCGGTAACTACATACACAGCATCAAAAAGTCCTGAGTTTAGGGTTGCTTCGTATGTTCTTCTTATAACGCTTTTTCCTTCGAGATCCTGCATTAGCTTGCCAGGAAATCGCGTGGCAGCATATCTCGCAGGTATCATTGCGATAGTTTTTAAAGTATTTTTGTTCAAAATCTGTTGCTTTTCTAGAATTGCAAAAATAACTTTTTTAAATCAATTTTCGGGCCAACCATATATTTTATATCACAAAAAGTCTTAAAACATCTGATATTTTTTTTTACTGATCTTAGTTTTCAATAAAAAAATCATCCTTAAACCCAATTAAATATAATTTTTTCTTAGCTCTGGTAACTGCCGTATACAACCATCTTAAATAGTCCTTGTTAATCCCATCTGGAAGATAAGGCTGTTCTATAAAGACATTATCCCATTGCCCTCCTTGTGATTTATGACATGTAATAGCATAAGAGAATTTAACCTGTAAGCTATTAAAAAATTTATTATTCTTTACTCCCATAAATCGTTTGTACTTAGATTTCTCATCTTCAAAATCTTTTAATACTTCTTGATACAATTTATTTGATTCTTCATATGATAAAGATGGAGTTTCTGATGTTAACGTATCTAACAACAAAACGGTCTCAAAAGGTTTTTGGTTTGGATAATCAACCATATTCACATTAACTATTGCAAAACGAAATCCATACAATTCTTTTATAGAAAAAATCTCTAAGACCTTAATTATGTCTCCATTAGCAATAAAACCAGCTTCACTTTTATTATCCAACCAAAAATAATTATTCTTAACCACCATCAAATAATCACCTGGTGATAACTCTTCTTCTTGAAAAAGTATCCTCGAACGAATCTGTTGATTATAAATATTAGCCCTTTTATTAGAACGGAGTATAATCACAGATTCTTCATGCCCTACACTAGAATATGCTTCATTTAATGCATCCATAATCTCATGCCCATCAAAAAACCTAACTATATCCGGATATCCTGATACCTGAAACTGAAAAGAATCATAAAAACCATCATTAATAATTTCTCTTAGTCGAGTAGCGTTCATTAATATACCACTGTTTTCTGCTTGCCGTACTACTTCGTCTAGCTCTATCTGGGTAACCTCTTTATTAAATCCCATTGCAAGATTATTAGGATCAAGTGCTGGGCTTACTTCAAGTTTTACAGGTGGTAATTGCGCTGTATCGCCAATAAAAAGAATTTTGCAATTATGTCCAGAATACACATACATCATTAGATCATCTAGTAAAGACCCATTTTCGAATAGTTTACTATCACTAGGAGTATCTGGTATCATAGAAGCTTCA
The DNA here is from genome assembly GCF_002846555.1 of Aquimarina sp. MAR_2010_214. Taxonomy (NCBI): domain Bacteria; kingdom Pseudomonadati; phylum Bacteroidota; class Flavobacteriia; order Flavobacteriales; family Flavobacteriaceae; genus Aquimarina; species Aquimarina sp. MAR_2010_214. The sequence goes on along the minus strand of NZ_PJMS01000001.1, from coordinate 3,166,661 downwards.
TCTACAATAAAAACAGTATTGCGACTTTTATTTTGTTTTAGCTGAAAAGCTAATCCACCACTTTTAGTCTTTTTGGGGTAATAAATATTTCTGTGAATGGTTTGAGCCTGTTTTCCTGAAAAATTACTAATCACTTTAGCTGCACGACCTGTCGGAGCAAGTAAAACAGCATTTAATTTTGCTTTCCACAAATTTTTAACCAAAGATCCTATCAAAGTAGTTTTTCCTGTACCTGCATATCCTTTTAATAAAAAAAGTGAATCTTTTGCCCCTGACAACACAAAATAAGATAGTTTTTGTAAGACAATATCTTGTTTTATAGTAGGTTCAAAAGGAAAGTCTTCTTTTAATAATTCATAAAATTCTTTTTCCTTCATTAAAAAAACTTGTCTATATGATTCATATCTCTATTAATAAATCAAAGATAAGGATGATTTTTTGGCAATAAACTTTTACGATTAAAAAAAAATTGTAGATTTGCGTATACACTAATGTTTAAAGCTAAATCATAAAATGAAAATTGTTGTTCAATTAGTTCTGTGGGTTATTATAGGGGTTTTGGGATACTTAGTATACAATTCTGTTAATGGCCCTGTAAAGTTCAATAAAATAAAGCAAGCTAGATATGCAAAAGCTGTTGAAAATTTAAGAGATATTCGTACAGCCCAATTAGCATACAGATCAGTAACTGGAAAATTCACCAAAGACCCTGTTAAATTAGTTGCTTTTATAGATACTGCTAAATTTACATTAACCCAAAGAAGAGATTCTAGTTTTATTAGATTTAATAAGATATTAAAAATTGATGAGCCGAGAGATACAGTAATTGTTGACACACTTGGTTATGCTTCTGTAAAAGATTCTTTATTCAAATCAGGCAATCATAAGAATATGATAAAAATACCTATCAAAGGTGTTGAATCTAATTTTGAAATGGATGCTGGTTATATCAACAAAAATGATCTAAGAATTCCGGTTTTTGAAGCTAAAGTAGCTAAAGATGTACTTCTATATGACCTAGATAAAGATCTTTTATTTCAAGAAAAAGAAGTACGATCTGTGGATGAAGTTAATGGAGCATTTCTTTCTGTAGGATCAATGACTGAAGTAATGACTTCTGGTAACTGGCCAAGAACTTATGGTGCAAACGATCAATAATATAATTGATAATACATCAAAAACATTGTCCATTCAGGTAAGCTTGAATGGACTTTCTTTTTGTACTGTAAATACTAATAATCAAATAACATCTATAGAGCACGAAACTTTTGGCATACAATTAACTCCTGTACAAGTACTTGATAAAATCAAATATACTCTAGATCACAATCAAAATCTAAAAGGGGGTTTTGATGCTATCGAGGTAATTTATCAAAACGACCTATATACCATTGTTCCAAAACCTCTATTTAGTGAAAAATTATTAAATGAATATCTCAAATTTAATACAAAGGTGCTTCAAAATGATTTTATTGCATATGATGAATTAAATCCTCATAATATTGTAACAGTATATATTCCTTATACTAACATCAACAATTTCTTTTTTGACACATTTGGCTCTTTTACCTATAAGCATTCTAGTACCATTCTAATAAATTCTTTACTTACTCAAGAAAAAAACAACGACTCTATTACCGTTTATGCGAATATGAACGATGCTTCTTTTGATATTATAGTAATTAATAAAGGAAATCTGATTTTAAGCAATACATATAAATATCAAACTAAAGAAGATTTCTTATACTATCTATTGTATACTACAGAACAGCTACAATTAAACCCAGAAGAGTTCCGTTTAGTTTTTTTGGGAGATATTTCCAGAAATAGTGAGTTTTTCAATATTGCTTATACCTATATTCGCCATATAAGTTTTGGAAGCCTTCTTAAAGAGCCGCAAATCATAGAGGATGTAACACCTTTTGAACCTCATAACCATTTTGTTTTACTTAGTCATTTTTAAATATGCGTATTATCTCAGGGAAATATAAAGGAAAAAGACTTACTGCACCAAAGAAATTGCCCGTACGCCCCACCACTGATATGGCAAAAGAGGCGTTGTTTAATATCTTAAGAAATCAATACAACTTCTCTCAAATATCAGTTTTAGATCTTTTTGCAGGAACAGGAAACATCAGCTATGAATTCATATCCAGAGGAACAGAGGATGTAACTGCTGTAGATTCTCACTATGCATGTCTTGGATATATCAAAAGTGTAGCAAAAGAACTGGACTCTCCTATCGAGACCATAAAAAGTGATGTCTATAGCTATCTCGAAAAAGTAAAACGAAAAGTAGATATCATCTTCGCTGATCCTCCTTATGATTTTACCACAGATCAGTTTAGTAAAATTGCAACATTAGTTTTTGAAAATGAATTATTAAATGAACATGGGGTCTTGATTATTGAGCATTCTAAACATACCTCTCTCGAGGAATCACCATATTTTAGTAATTCGAGAAAATATGGAGGATCTGTCTTTAGCTTTTTTGAAAAATAAATCTATTCAAAAAAACCTCGTACTACTCTATATCAAGATTCAGTCATTACTGAAGTTCGAATTGAAAATTCATCAATAGTAGTAAGGTTGCTTAAAGAGTTAATTTGATAAGCTGCATTACTAATGATCTCTTCATAAAAAGCTAAAACTTTTACATCAAACCCAGGAGTATCTTCTGCTGTAATTTTAAATATATCCATTTGATAAATAAAATTATTAAGGATATGGTGGCTAGAAGAAAGCATAGCTTTATAAATATTTAGTTTTGCATTTTCCATCTTTACTTTTTTAGCATTCTGTCGTGTATCTATAAATAGAAATACAAAAAACACAAGTAATGGAATTATCAATTCATCAAATTCAAATTGCTCCATACTGGCCAATAATGCAATAACCTTTTCAAATAATTCTAATTCTAAGACAATGCTTGTTACATAAATAAAAATAGATAATACTAATCCGATACATGTTAGTTTATACTTATTCATTAGTTTATAGTTAGGGGGTTAGGGGGATAACTACTTGTGAAGAATTTAAATGTTACGGTTTACAAATACTACATAAAATTGTAAATAAACGTTCGATTTTCAGTACTAAATATATAGGAAAAAACAGCAACTTGCAGCAATTTACAAGTATTTTAACATTATTTATAGTTGTAGTTAAAGTACTTTTATAAGTATATTGAGTAAAGAAACTGACAGTCAATCACATAACTAAGGACTACTTATAATTAAAATAACATTCTTTTAAGCTACTTCTTTTCCTGTAGAAGCTTCCCAAATCATAAACCATTCTTCGTCGGTGATTTTAATCGATAAAGCATCTACTGCTGATTTAATACGACTAATTTTGGTCGATCCAATAATTGGAAGAATACCAGAAGGATGTTTTATAATCCAAGATATTAGAATCTGATCAGGCATAACATTATATTTTTCAGACAACATAGCAACCACTTTATTAATCCTTATAACTCTATCCTCAAGCTGTTTTCCAAAGAATTTCCCTCCTGCAAGTGTAGAATATCCCATAGGTTTAATACCATCTGCAATACATTGATCCAAGGTGCCATCTATAAAAGGATCCAAGTGAAGCGGAGAGACTTCTATCTGATTTGTTACTAAAGGAATAAACTTATGTAACATCTCAAATTGTTGTTTTGTAAAATTTGATACTCCAAAATGCAATACCTTACCATCATTTTTGAGTTTGGTAAAAGCCTCTGCAATCTCTTTAGGATTCATTAGCGGACTTGGTCTATGAATCAAAAACAGGTCTATATAATCTGTATTCAGATTCTGTAAAGATTGTTCTACAGAGCTTACAATATAGTCTTTACTTGTATTATATGATTTAATAATAGTATCAGGGCGATTAGGCGTTACTAATTTAATACCACATTTAGTAACAAGTTGCATTTTTTCACGAAGAGAAGGTTGTTTTTTAAGTGCATTACCAAACAATGTTTCTGTGGTATAATGTCCGTAAATATCTGCATGATCAAAAGTAGTAACATCTATAGCAAGACAGTTTTCTATCAATTTCTGAGTCTGGCCTATAGTTAAACTAGCTCCCCATTCTCCCCAATTCATACATCCTGCTACTATACGCGAACATATAGAATTTTGACACGAAACCTTAACATCCATTTTTTTAATTTATGAAAATTATCACCCCTCTTAATACAATTATTTAGTAGTCTATTGCCTCATATATTAACCTTTGTATCTCTGAACGAATATCATGAGATATGAGTTTTCGATTTGAAGCATTAGGAAAAGTACGATTACTTAAAAAAACATATATTATTTCTTGTTCTGGATCTGCCCATGTAAATGTTCCGGTAAAGCCACTATGACCAAAGCTAGTCATTGAGATACACCCACAAGTAGGGCCTACATCACCTAATTGCGGTTTATCAAACCCTATCCCTCGTCGTACATTACGATGACAATAATGACACGTATTAAACTCACTTAATGTTTCTTCTCTAAAATATTGCTTACCACCATAATATCCTTTATTAAGATACATTTGCATAATCTTAGTAACATCATTAGCATTAGCAAATAACCCTGCATGTCCAGCAATCCCACCAAGCATAGCAGCTCCCTGATCATGAACATACCCATGAACGACTTCATCTCTAAAAATTTTATCATGCTCTGTAGGAACTATTCTTTTTTTTCTGAATCGTTTTAGAGGTAGATATGAGGTATTATTTGCACCCATTGGTTTATAAAAATGTTGCTGAGTGAGTTTATGTAACGTATTACTATAATGATCTTCTATATATGTTTTCAGAAGATAATATGGTAAATCACTATACTTATATCTTAGTCTCTCTCTCAATTCACTATCTCTAATTCTTAAAAGTAAAGAATCCTTCATATCACTTCTGAAATAAAGATTATTAGTGACTTCAATATTAAAATCTTTTGAACGACTATTTCTATAATATTTCTTATCAGGCTTTCGAGTAACAGAATCCATTGTTTGCAAGTAGAAAGGAATCCAGGCCTTTAATTTTGCATAATGCGATAGCATAGACCTTATGGTTATATGCTCCTTATTAGATCCTTTAAAAGAAGGTAGCATTTTTCCTACCCTCGTATTTAAAGAAATTATCCCTTTATCTTTCAACTCTATAGTAAGCGGTAAAGTAGCTAATATTTTGGTCAAAGATGCTAGATCATAAACGTCTGACCCTTTAACTTTTCTAAATTTATTATAGGTATGGTATCCATAATTTTTATTAAACACTACTTTCCCTTTCCTTGCAACAATAAGTTGTATTCCTGGCGCCATTTTTTCCTTTATTGCAAAATCCACTACAGAATCAATTCTTTTCAGTTTATAAGAATTCATCCCTACACTTTCGGGTAAGCCATATGATAATCTATTTAAGGTTCTAGTTTCTTGCCCTGTACCAGCAGGAAACTCTTCTCCTATGCTTACAGGAAGTTTCCCTTTAGCCTCTATAGCTCCAAAAAGTAATTGTGCTGTTTTCTCCTGGGCTACCTTACTATTTTGATAAGACATCACTATACCTTCAAAGTTTGTAGTGGTTAACATATCTAACATTGCATAAGGTCGAGCAAACACACTAAGTACTGTAGTATTTAACCTAGCGATTTCATATAACCAAACCAATTCCTTATCCTTAAACTTATATTTTTCCCAAGGTGAATCGTTAGACTTATGAAAACCTACAATGACATAATTATAGTTCTTCAATTGTTCTACCATTTCTCCCAATTGACTAGCTTTTACCCATTCGACTTGAGCATATTTACTTAACTCTTCATAAAAAGTTTCTCCTGAGTCATCCCCAAGGGAAACGTAGGCAATTTTTTTCAGATCAAGATTTTTAATAGGTAATGTAGCTCTTTCATTCTTTATAACCGTTAAAGAATTTTCTACTAAATCATGAAGTAACACCTTATTTTTAACACTATTTAATTCCTCATAAAGGAAATCTGTTTCCACAGGTTGATAAGCATTAAGGCCTGCTTTATATTTAGCAAATAAAATCTTCCTTACAGAATAAGATAAACGTTCTTCTGTTAGAGCTCCAGAGTAGTATGCAGATACTATTTTTTGAGATGCCAATGGCACATCTTCCGACATTAGTAAAATATCATTTCCTGCTAAAAAAGCTGCCAAATCAATATCGCCCGGAGCTTTAAAATTAGAAGCTCCTTTCATATTAAGAGCATCTGTAAAAATCAGCCCTTCAAACTTTAAACTATCTTTTAATACTCCAGAAACTATTTTTTTAGAAATAGAAGACGGATAATCTGATCTATATTCTAAACTAGGAATATTAAGGTGAGCAACCATAATACTGGATAGCCCTTCATTAATAAGCTTTTTATATGGATATAACTCGACACTATCAATTCTTTTGGCATCAAAATTAATAGTAGGTAATGTATTATGAGAATCGGTATCGGTATCTCCATGACCAGGAAAATGTTTGGCGCTAGCCAAAATCCCCTCTCGTTGCATACCTTTCATAAAAGCCAGTGCTTTTTGAGTTACCGTTTTTTTATTTTCTCCAAAAGAACGATTACCAATGATCGGATTTTTAGGATTCGTATTAATATCTACAACAGGTGCAAAATTAATATGTACTCCCATTCGTTTACAATGCCGTGCTACTTGTCTTCCGGTTTCCTCTATTAATTGATTATCTTGTATTGCTCCAAGAGTCATATTCCAGGGAAAAGCTTGTGTTGAATCTAATCGCATACCTAAACCCCATTCTGCATCTACACCAATTAGTAATGGTATTTTGGACAGTTCCTGATATTTGTTATTAAGCTTTGCCTGTCGTTTAGGTCCACCTTTAGAAAAAATAACGCCTCCTATCTGAAATTCTTCAATGAGTCGTTTTATTTTATCTGTTTCTTTTTTGGGATCAGAAGAAGATACATTTACCATAAACAATTGACCCACTTTTTCTTTAAGAGTCATTCTATTATAAATACTATCCACCCATCTTCTTTGGGTTTCAAAATCTTCTACCAATAATGGATTTTCTGATTGAGCATCAACGCCAAAAGCTATTAGAAAAATTATAAAGGAAAAATACTTTTTTATAATATGCCGCACGAAAATTTTAATTTAAAAAACGGTTATGCCAACTATCTTTTGCCGGGACTTCCCAATTGATTCGATATTCGGCAATATTGGTAACCAGGTTATTAAAAACGATAGTATTTGGGGATACCGATCTATTTTTAGCCATTTTTTTAAAATCTACAAGAGATTTATAGGCTACAAATTCTCCTTGCTTAAAAGATACGTTCATCTTATCCATTAAGTCTACATCATATGCTTGTTCTAATTCCTGAACAAAACGAACAGAGGCATCTATAGAGCACCCTGTTGCTTGATTCATTCCTTGATCTAGTCCAATGGTTATAAATCGTTTATATTTTATTTCATAACCTGCTTTAAGATCAGCACCGTGGGCTGTCCATTGAGTTATAAATTCTTTTATTTTTTTTTCGATTTCTTCCAGTTCATTCAAAGTGAATGACCGATTTGCCTGATAAATCCACACTCGAGATGTTTCCGGAAGGTCATTAAAATCTACCAACATGAGCTATTTTTTACTAAAGTAACAAAAACTATTGCTATTTACGATTATAGAAAAGAGTTAATATGAAAAAACATATTAACTCTAATAAAATTGTGTATAATTAAGAAAAAAATCTACAAATCCTGAGCATTGGCAATAAGTTCGGCCACATCCATCACTTGCACACTATCTTCTTTTTCTTTACTCTTTACCCCGTCTGTCATCATTGTATTACAAAAAGGACATCCTGCGGCAATAATATCTGGTTTTGTTTCTAAGGCATCTTCTGTTCGTTCAACATTAATATCCTTATTTCCTGGTTCTGGTTCTTTAAACATCTGGGCACCTCCAGCTCCACAACATAACCCATTTCGCTTACAGCGTTTCATTTCTATAAGTTCTACTTCTAATTTCTTAAGTAAATCTCTTGGTGCCTCATATACATTATTGGCTCGACCCAGATAACATGGATCATGAAATGTAATTCGTTTACCTTTAAATTTTCCTCCTTCAACTTTTAATCTACCTTCATCCAAAAGGGATTTTAGAAATTGAGTATGGTGCACTACTTCATAATCCCCTCCTAATACAGGGTATTCATTTTTTAAGGTATTGAAACAGTGAGGGCACGCAGTAACTACTTTTTTTATTTCGTAAGCATTCATTACCTCTATATTTGTAACTGCCTGCATTTGAAACAAGAATTCATTACCTGCTCTTTTTGCCGGATCTCCTGTACAACTTTCTTCAGTACCTAATACAGCAAAGTCTACATTAGCATTATGAAGTAATTTCACAAAAGCTTTTGTAATTTTTTTAGCTCTATCATCAAAACTACCGGCACAACCCACCCAAAACAAAACTTCTGGTTTTTTGCCTTCTGCCATATATTCCGCCATTGTTGGCACCTTTACTGTCTCACTCATATTATGCAATTTAAAGTTTAGGGGTCTACCTAGAGGTTAATACCCTAAAATTTGTTTTTTAATCATGTTTTCCATCATCAAAAACTTCGATGGTCACAACTCGCTCTACCAGTTCTGTAAATTTACCCGTATATCGTGTTGCTTTTACCAGGTGATTATCAATCCAATGGTAGTTTCCTCCCCTTGGTTTCCCCATCAAAAGGCTATGATATTTAAAACCACATTTATTTAACCATGCTTCGGTTACTTCTCTATGGTCTTCGGTTCTTGAAGTAAAGAAACATATAACATGTCCTTGGTCATACCATTTATTTAAGGTAACCAATGCATCAGGAAAAGGCTCACATGTAACCATTCGCTCTGGCTCTTCATTAGGCACATCTTCGGTTATAGTTCCGTCAATATCAATAAGGTAATTCTTAACTCCCTCTGGTAAGACCGGACTCACATGTTCTCCTTCTTCTATTTTATCATGCAATAATTTTTCTACTTCTTCCTTTTTCATAATCTCTATTAGTTTGTGGTTTAATTGGTTAAAAGTTTTGGTTAAAATTTACTGTATTGGTTATTTAATAAAAATTATTCGTTGCTCCAGTTTAATCTGTCCATTTGGTTGAATGGCCATGGAGCTCCATTATTTTCTATATTAGTCATCATATTATTTAGATCTGATGGTGCTGCACTTTGCTCCATCACCAGGTAACGTCTCATATCTATAATAATAGACAATGGACTAATACTTACCGGGCAAGTTTCTACACAGGCATTGCAACTAGTACACGCCCATAACTCTTCGGGAGTGATATAATCATTCAGTAGTTGTTTTCCATCATCTACAAAACTACCGTTCTTATCTATATTGTCTCCTACTTCTTTTAGTCGATCCCTGGTATCCATCATAATTTTACGCGGGGATAGTTTCTTTCCTGTTTGATTTGCAGGACATTCACTAGTGCAACGACCACACTCGGTACACGTATATGCATTTAGCAATTGCACCCAGTTTAAATCTGTAACATCTGATGCTCCAAATTTCTCTGGTTCTCCTTCTTGCTGATCATCTGCGGGGGCAGCAAAAGGATCTGCACTTGGGTCCATCATTAGTTGTACTTCTTTAGTAACAGCTTCAAGATTATCAAGCTCTCCTTTAGGGTTTAAATCCCCATAATATGTATTTGGAAATGCCAGAAGAATATGTAAATGTTTTGAAAAATATAAATAATTTAAAAATACTAATATCCCTATAATATGCACCCACCAACATGCTCTTTCTAATACGATTAGCGATGTTTCTGACATCCCATTAAAAAGTGGGGATATATACTGACTTATTGGGTACGCCCCTGCCTTGATATAATGGTCTGCTCCTAATGCCTGTAACTGAAGATCTGAAGCATTCATTACCAAAAACAAAGTCATCAAAACCATCTCGAAATACAGGATGAAGTTCCCATCATTTTTCGGCCATCCTTTCATCTCTGGATTCCAGAAACGTTTTAATTTAATCACATTACGACGAATCCAAAATAAAACAACTCCTATAAATACAAGGAATGCCAAAATCTCGAATGAACCAATTAAGAAATCATACAATCCTCCTAAAAACGCAAAGATCCTATGTGTACCAAAAATTCCATCAATAATAATTTCTAATACTTCTATGTTGATAATAATAAAACCAAGATATACTACAATATGCAATATCCCAGCGACAGGTCGTCGTACCATTTTAGACTGTCCTAATGCTATCCTAGCCATATTTTTAAATCGCTCTCCTTTATTATCAGAACGATCTACATCTTTTCCTAATCGGATATTACGAATGACTTTACGGACATTTTTTGTAAAATATCCAATACCCGCTACCAAAACAAGTATAAATAGGATATTAGGTATGTATTGCATAATTTTTTAATTTATTGAATCTGTTGGTTTTTCGTAAGGAGCATTTTTCTTTCCAAAAACCGAAATATGAACATAACGTTTTGGATTTAATCGTAAATCCTGTATCAGTAATTCTAGTTGTTTACTGGTTTTTTCTAAATTATCATATAATTTATCGTCTTTCAGTAATTTCCCAACTGTTCCTCTTCCTGAATTAATATCTTTTGAAATTTTCTCAAAATTAGCCAATACCTTTTCCAGGTCTTTTCCTAATTTGGCCACATTTATCTGAGCTAGAGAATCTGAAACCTTATTAAGATTAGTCGACATTTTATCCAGATTGGTAAATGTATTGTTTAATTTTTCTTCATTACCCGAAAGAATAGTATTTAAAGAATTTGAAGCTCCTTTAAAATTCTTAACGGTTATACTTAAATCTTTAAAAATAGAATTCAGGTTATTTTTATTATCCACATTAAGAATCCCGTTCACCGAGGTTAAAAGTGTGTCTGCGTCTGTAATTGCGGCTTCGAGTTTTTCTTGCAAAGGAGCAAGCTTATCATTCACCAGCTCTAGTAAACCTGCTTCTACTTTACCTGGCAGTGTATCTTTATCTTTTGCTTCAAGGCCTTGTTCATATATAGGCATTATAGCAAGGGACTTCCCTCCAATCAAGCCACCTCCATATACTTTGGCCATACTATTCTTTGAAAACGAAAAATCGCTATCTACATTAAACTCTACAACTAGGTTTCCCTTGGTATCTGCAAAACTAATAGAAACCACCTGCCCTACAACCATACCATTTATGGTTACCGGAGAAGAAGGTATCAATCCTTCTACATTATCATAAACAGCATAAAAGGTTCTATCATTTTCTAAGAGGTTTTTTCCCTTCAGGAAACTATAGCCAAAGATTAAAAGTGCTATTGCACAGATTGCTAATATTCCTGTTTTAACTTCTCGAGTAAATTTCAAAATAGATTATATTTTAGGACACAAATTTAGAATAAAAATACATTTCTACTGGTAATTTCCTAAGGAATTATCAGTATTTATTTAGATTAATTCGAAGATGTATCAGCTTTTAGAGCTTCTGTTAAAGGAATCGATTCACTATTACGAAAAGCAACAATAAAACTAGAATCAAATCCCTTACCCACAGCAATTTCTCTTAATTCTTGTATTAAAGTATAATTAGACGTACTTCCGAAATAATACTTATACAGATCTCCGGTTTTATTTTTGGACAATTGATCTAAGCCATTAAAATTAAACGACTGTAATTCTATATCAGTCGATCCTGCTGCAATTTGCACCTTAAACGTGATATCATCATACACGCGATCTCCTTCCATTTTGGCAGTAATTTTTGTTACTTCCGGGGTTTTGGGAGGGTCTATTTTATAAATAGCATCAAGGCTTTCTTTATAGTCTATAATCGAGGTTGTGATGGATTTTGCCATATCATCCTTTCCTTTTTTAGAGTTTAGATATTTCCCTTCGCTATTATTGGTTAGGAAACCTAATTCGATAAGAACACTTGGCATATAAGTTTGGTGTAAAACTACAAAACCAGCCTGTTTTACTCCTCTACTTTTTCTTTCTAATGTTTTTTTAAATCTATTCTGTACAAAACTAGCAAGTGTAAGACTTTGGTCCAGATATTCCTCCTGCATTAAAGTAAGTCCGATAATTGATTCAGGAGAATTGGGATCAAACCCATCATAATTAGCTTCATAATTATCCTCTAATAGGATTACCGAGTTTTCATTTTTTGCTACATTAAAGTTTTCATTATTAGCATGTAATCCTAACACAAAGGTTTCTGTACCAAAAGCCTGAGAGCGGTGCGAGTTGCAATGTACGGACACAAAAAGATTTGCTCCGGCTTTATTGGCAATACTCCCTCTCTCATGCAGTTCTATAAAGGTATCTGTTTTTCGGGTGTATACCACTTTAAATCTACCATCATTTTCTAAGGCAGTACCAACTGCCAAGACTACACTTAGTGCTATTTCCTTTTCTTTATATCCATTTCCTCGGTTTCCGGGATCGTGACCACCATGGCCAGCATCCAGAACAACAATAAATTTTTCTTTTTCCTGAGCAACCACATCGGCATCAAAAACAGGTGCGATACATAAAAAAACCGACAAAAAAACACTACATACTATACTTCGTCTCATCAACTACAAATAATTTTACTACTAATTTTGAAACATTTTCGTTCTGTTTCAGTATTTAATATAACAAATTAAAAATCTAAAGATTGTGATTTATATACTAAACCAATATCTTCTATGTTTATACAGCTTAGAAGGTATGCTTTTGACATAATTTTTTATTTTTTTATGAATTACAATCTAAGCATAAAAAATATATGTAATTTTGGCACTTCAAAAACTGAGCCATAGTTATACAAAAATAGGATTTAAACCATTGCAAACAACGGTACGTTACATACTTTATTCACTAAGTTTTTCACTGTTTTGTATTTTTCAAATTACAGCGCAGGAAATAAACCAAACTAAGGAGGTGCCTATTCGTGCTAATAAGGACACCCTAAAATCTATTCAAATCAATCCAGAAGGGTTTCTCAATGAAAAAGTTCAGGATACGGTTAAAAAAGACACACTTGCTACAGAACCACAACTATTAACAGACAAAGTGGTCTATAAAGCAACTGATTATATGAGATTAAGTCGTAAAGAGAACAAGATGTATCTTTATGATAATGCCGAGATCGTGTATGGAGAAATGCAGATTAATGCCGGGTTTATTGTAGTAGACAATGCCAAAAATGAAGTATATGCCTATGGAATTAAAGATTCTCTGGGTGAGTATGTGCAAACTCCTGTTTTTAAACAAGCACAGAATGTGGTAGAACCAGATTCAATTCGTTTTAATTTTGACACCGAAAAGGCGCTGATATACAATTCTCGAACAGAACAGAATGGATTTAAAATTAAAAATGAAATTTCTAAACGTGAGAATGATTCTGTGATTTACATGAAAAATGTAAAATTCACTACTTCGGAAAATATTGAAGATCCGGAATATTATTTTTATGCCCGTAGAATTAAGTTTGTTCCTAAAAAGAAGATTGTAACAGGGCTTGTTAATATGTTTATTGCCGATGTACCTACTCCGTTAGGGTTACCATTCGGGTACTTTCCATTAACAGAAGACAGAACTTCAGGTTTTATTATTCCTAGCCCGGGAGAAGAGAATAACCGTGGGTATTTTCTTCAAAATGGGGGGTATTACTTTGCTATTAGTGATTATGTAGATCTCACCCTTATGGGGGATTATTATACTAATGGTAGTTATACTTTTGCTGTAGAATCTGCTTATGCCCTACGCTATAAATATAGAGGGAATTTTAGGTTTAGGTATGAAAACAATTTGCGTAGCGAAAGAGGGTTTCCTGATTTTGCCAAAACCACGACATACAATATCCAATGGACCCATAGCCAGGATGCAAAAGCCAATCCAAACTCCAGGTTTTCGGCTTCTGTAAATTTTGGTAGGAGTGACTTTTTTCAGCAATCTACCAATCAACTCAATACCGGTAATTTCCTGAATAATCAAATCAGTTCTAATATATCTTATGCCAAGACATTTCAGGGAGATCCACAGGTTAATGTTAATCTTGCAGCTACTCATAACTCGAATACCAATACAGGAACCGTAAATTTATCGCTTCCAAATATGAATATAAGTGTATCAAGGGTATTTCCATTTGCTCCAAAAGTGGGAATAAAAAAAGGGATTATACAAAACATAAATACACAATATAATTTTAGAGGAGAAAACAGAATACAAACTACCGATGATGATTTATTCTCGTCTAATATGTTTAAAGGTGCCAAAATAGGAATGCAACATTCGATTCCTTTAACTACAAACTTTAAGGTATTCAAATACCTTAGTGCTACGGCAGGAACAAATTTTCAAGAAAACTGGGTTTTTGAGACGATAAAACAAAGTTATGACTCGAGTGCTAAAGATGGTGCTGGTGAAGTGGTACGAGATACTATAAAAGGTTTTGATACTTTTCGTACGTATAATTTTTCAACAAGTTTGGGAACAACCATCTATGGTACTTTCAAGTTTAAGAAAGGTAAAAAAATAGAAGCGATTCGCCATACCATGAGACCTTCGGTTAGCTATAGTATTACTCCTGCATTTAGTGAGTTTTATGATAGCTATACGATTACCGATGACCCTAATACAACCAATATTGATGAAACAAAAGTTGTAGAGTATTCCAGATTTGAAGGAGGATACTTTGGGCCACCAGGTAATGTGTTTTCTAGCAGTATCGGATTTTCTCTTAGTAACAATGTAGAAATGAAGGTAAAAAGTAAGGATAGTACAGCTACAGAAGCCAAAAAAGTTACCTTGCTAAACAACCTTAACTTTAGTACATCTTATAATGTTGCAGGTGATTCTTTAAAATTAAGTCCACTATCCATTACCGGTAATATTCCTATTATTCAAAATAAGCTAGACATTAACTTTAATGCACAATTAGATCCTTATGCATTAGATAACAATAATCGTAAAATCGATGTATGGAATATCGACAACGGAGGTAGTCTTTTTCGTTTAACCAGAGCTAGTGCTAATTTCGGATATTCGTTTTCGAGTAAAGATTTTGAAAAAGGAAAAGTTAATGAAGATCCTCTGGACAATCAGAACTTTAGAAATGAAGGTCGGCCTGACAACCTATTTGGCGGCGTTACTGACTTTGGAAAGGATCGTTCCTTTGATAAGGATAAAAGTAAAAACGATGATAAAGACATAAAAAATTATAATTATAAAATCCCCTGGTCTTTGCGACTCTCTTATAATGTCAATTATGGTAATAGTGCCCGGCAAAATGAAATATCATCGCACTCTATCATGTTTTCTGGTGATGTAGAACTCGCCCCTCGATGGTCTGTTGGAGTATCTTCGGGCTATGATCTAAAAAATCCTGGGTTTACCTATACCAATTTAAGGTTTCAACGAGATTTGGAAAGTTGGGTTATGAATTTCAACTGGATTCCATTTAGTGATAGAACATCATGGAATTTCTTTATCGGTATCAAATCATCGATGCTTAGTGATATTAAATGGGATAAAAGACGTGAGCCAGATAGACAATTATAATTGATATAACGTTTCTGGTTAGCAATAAAATTATAAATTAATAATATAACTATCACATGAAAAAAATCATAACTACGGCCAAAGCCCCTGCTCCTATTGGTCCTTATAGTCAGGCTATTTTAAACGGAAATACATTATACACATCAGGTCAGATTGCTATTAATCCGGAAACGGGGAAATTAGTTCTGGATGATATTACAACTGAAGCCAAGCAGGTAATGCAGAACCTAAAAGCGGTATTGGATGAAGCCGGAATGACATTCGAAAATGTGCTTAAAACCACTATTTTTTTAAGCGACATGAATAATTTTGCTGAAGTGAATGCTGTATATGGTAGTTATTTTAATGAAGATACTGCACCGGCAAGAGAAACTGTAGCGGTGTTAACCTTACCAAAATCAGTAAACGTAGAGATCTCTGTAATTGCTGTAAAATAAAAGTATAACAATATTGTAAGTCCGAGCTTGTTGTGGATTTTAGTGATTAATCGTATACAAATTTCAGCAAGCTTTGTTTACCCCTAATGTCTATATTAAGAGAACCCATAGCGATCAATCTCCTCCTATAATTTCGATTTTCATAGTATCTATATGTTCGTCTAATAGAATTTGGCACGCCAATCTGCTATCTGGATAATACGCTAATTGTTTTTTTAGTATGTTGTTCTCTAGCCCTTCAAAAAACTGCATTTCGGTATTAGATGAATGCACCCTAATATGGCAGGTACCACATAGTCCTCTACCTTTGCAATCCCCGATTTCATCATGTAGTTTATTGACTAATAACTCCATAAGATTGCGGTACTCAAATTTTTTAAATTCTAAAACATGAGCATCCCCAATAGTATCTATGACATATACCGTATACATTATATCTAATTATACCTGCAAATTACAATTAGGAATTTACTTTACCTTATGATTTAACTCATAAAACAAGAAGGATAATATATTTAGTTTTGTTGTATAAAAAAACAATTACTATGCAATTAACCTCATTACTCAAGGATCTTACCTACGGAGATACAAAACCAGCAATCACCAAATTAATAGAAAATGATGCTACCAAAGAAATTAGAATCGTTTTTAAAAAAGGACAGGAAATGAAAAGTCATAAAACTTCGTTTCCGATTACTGTATCTATTTTTGAAGGTGAAATCAATTTTGGTGTTCACAATACAGAACATATTCTTAAAAAAGGAGATCTTATTTCACTGGAGCCTAATGTTATCCATAATTTGATCGCACTAGAAGATAGTATTGTTCGACTTTCGCTCTCTAAGAACGATTCTGTAGAAAGAGTACAAAAAGTAACAGAGCAATAAACTTTATATAAAGCACTCATCTTAAGTAATACTTTTATCTACAAAATTAAAGTGTAAAAACATATTCCCCTGCCACATTTCGACTTCGCTCAATGTGACAAGGGAATATGTTTTTTAGACAGCTTCTTTTGTTCTTACTATGTTTCACAACTTGCAAACCTGAGCTGAAACATTATTAGAATAACATCTTATTGAAGTTCTAAAATTGCACGATCCAGGACTTCATCTTTTGTCAAATCATTCCAATCTACAAGTGCTTCAATATCTGGTGGAACTCCATTTTCATAATCAGGGTTCTTATCTAATGTTAATGCTTGCGTAATAGAAAACCTATATGTCCAACCATTTGGTAATTGACCTCCGTTTGGCAAACCAAGACCACCGCCTGTAGTATCTCCGATAAGCGTAATATTCGGAAGCGCCTTGGTGGCAAGTGAGAAAAATGAACCAGCACTGTATGTTCCTCTATCTGTTAATACAACAATTTTATTTTTATATCGTATTCCATCATACGGAGAGACATATACCGGCTCAGCTTGTGAAAAATCATTTCGCCCTGGACCACTTTTTATTCTAGAATAGTTTACCAGTGTTCTGCGCTCAACAAAACGGCTTAAGATTTTGAAAATATCAGTTACGGCTCCTCCTCCGTTTTCTCTAATATCTAAGATTAATCCTTTTGTATTTTTATATCTATTTAGAACAAAGTTCAGATTATTAGCATCCACAGTACCAGGAAATGAAGGAAAACGCACATATCCTATTTCTTTATTATCAAGAAAATTATGCCTAAATGGTCCCGTAATGTAATAGTCTCGATTCAAATAGCGATCTTCAATGATACGCCAATCAAAATTATCCTGTCCTAAGTAATCTACTCTAAATGTAGAAACATTAAAGTTCGATATTAGATTTGTATGATCATCCCTTAATTCTGTCAACATCCCTCCCAATACTTTAAATAATGAATCTTCAGTCATTCCATTATAAATTTTGGCAGAATATTTAGATTTTACAACATCCCAGTCAATATTTTTTAAATCAAAGTAGGAGTATTTCTCATTACATTCATTCCATAGATATTCAAAATTATCTTTTGGATTTGTAGAGGCCAAATCATCTTCAAAAAGAGCTTTCTCACAAGAAGCAAGTGATAGCCCTATTACTATTATACTATATAGCTTTCTCATTATTTATTATTGGTATTAAACAGAAAAGTAAGTTTAAAAAGGTGGGCCGACATCTCAAATTTATCAAAATCCCCCCCAGTTTTATAAGCATCCCATACATAAGAAAATCGTAACGCATTTTTGTTCTTTAGGGAAATTGTATAGTCTAAAGAACTATTTACTCTAAACCCAGAAAACATATCGAACTTATATTCATCAAATATATCTGCTTCATTTAACAAGGCTGCTTGCCCGTTGTACACATATCCATTTCGAAACGAGCTATTGACCAACCCAACATTTAGTCTAAATGCTAAATTTCTTGTTCTTTTCTTTAGTTTATATTTAATAAATAAGAATTTTTTACTCTTTTCTTCTTTACGGCTTATATCTTTTTCGATTTTAACAGAACCAAAAAGGGTCGGAATAATTTCAACACCAATCCCATTATTACCAAATCCCTCATTAGTTCTAAAATTAGTAGTGGCATTAAACAGTCCACCAACTTTTACATTTAACTTTGGAGAACTCAGCTTATTTAATCGGTATAATCTAGAATAGAATAAGGATACACTATGAAGCTTACTACTTTCAGAATGTTTATTAAAACTATTATGGTACTGTCCAAAAAGATAGGATGCTCCAACTTCGGATTCTCGTTCTAAATCCATTTTAGTATATGACAGTGATATATGTCTAGGTATACCCCGATAAAAAAGTGGCGAAGTTGCAAAATCTCTAAACGATGATGTTCCTAGCCCGGCAGCAAACCCAATATAGGCAGGTCTGTTTTTCCTCTTCTCTTTCTTAGAGAGCACAGAGTTTTCTGTTTGTGAAATACCTACTGCCGACATAAACAGCAATAGTATAATCACAATTCTATTTTTTCTTATCATTCACGTGTTATTTTAATTTTACTAATTGAGAGTAAGTTGTTAATCTAATGACAACTGAAAAAACTAGAGGTTGCATCTTCTTTAAAATTTTTAATGGATTTTTAATCGGATCAAAACTTTTTATGAAGCTATAGATAAGTATGAACGTAACGAGGGTATAGCCCTTAGTGACAACAAAAAATATTATTCCTGATTCTCATGATTAAACCAAGAAGGCTATTTTGATGCTTCGCTATGCTTCTTAGGTTACAAATCTGTGTGATCAGGTTCCGTTTCCTTTATTTTTTAAACAACATCTTTAGACAAGTTATAAACAACCAAATTACACAAGCATAAATTACTAGTCCAAATAATTGTCCTAAAACAAAAAACAGATCTGAATCGTAAATAAAATTACCCATAAATCTAACCATGATACCAAAAATTTTTGATGGTCGGATAATTATGTAATCTAAATCATCCTGTAGATTGTCAAAATAGCGAGACAAATTCCTATAACTGAAATAGTCATAAGTACCTAACAAAATATAAACACTTGAAATAATTAAGGATATTAGAATGCTTTTTCTTCTCATTATAAAAGTCATTTATAGTTTCTTCACTTATCTTATTTCTATCTCTTATCCATTGATGTTTTGTTGCAGGTAATTCCTTATAGGTTGAAATAAGAATCTGATAGCGAATTTGTATTATAAATCTGTACTTATGAAACTTATTATAAATATAAAATAGTAATCTTTAATTCATGATCTAAATCTGTATAATTTCTAGTAGAACTAAAATATAATCCTCTGGATTTAAAACAATCTTATCTGCAACACATTTATTAATAAACTACTATTACAAATTGATTTTCTAATAAATATTCTAAAATTTTCTCTGAAACATACTATTTTTATAAAATAATCTATTAGCTTTTCTTTTTATGAAAAAGAATCCATTTTGTCTTTTTAGAAATTACACCCTTTTCTTATTTATTTTTTTAATTATAATTACAACAGCAACCAACCTTTGTTTTTCTCAAACCAAAGACAATCATTCACTTCTTTATTCTCAATTAGAAAAAATTGACCGGAAAATAGATATCCGAGATTATAATAATGCCAAATTACTTATATCAGAAATAGAAGAAAATATAGATGACTTAAGTGTAGAAGATAAACTTGCTATTGATCTAAGGATAGGTGAAGTACAATACTATGCAGATCATAATGAGGAGAGTATTAACCAACTACTAATAAATTTAGAGAATCTAAAAGCAATAGATACTTCTCGCCTTTATTATAAGTATAACAGCTTTATTGGACAAGTATTTAAAACAACTAAAAATTTTAAAAAAGCTATAAATTACCATAAACAAGCATTAGCAAATGCTGAGAAAAGAAACGACACTCTAGATATTATTTTTAGTTGCTTAAAAATTGGAGGATGTTTTTATAGAGTGAAGTATATTGATACACCAAAATATTATAGAAATAATAAGGATAGTGCCTTGTTTTATTATAAAAAGGCTCTTCGATTTCCTGAAACTCCAAAGAATAATAGATTCTTTTCAAGAATTTATGATCATCTCAGTAGAATTGAGATGAATATAGGGGATATAGATACTGCCCAAACCTATGCAAATAGAGCATTAAAAATAAATAAAAGCATTCATAATTCTTTTGGAATAGCAGTTTCTTTAAGCAATTTAAGTAATATTTATTATCTGCAAAAAAACTATACAAAAGCAATAAAAACAGCCAAAGAATCCAATCTTTTTATTAAAGATAAATCGCTTACAATAAAAAGAAACAACCTAGAAAATATAGCTAAGAATTATCAAAAACTTGGCGATTATGACAAGGCATATAACTATCTGACTGAAACATACTCTATTTCTAAAATTGTATCCAAGAATACATTAAATAAAAAGATTAATACTATAGAAGCAAAGTATAATTTAGCGATAGAAAAACAACATGCCTTAGAAGAAAAAAACAAACGTCTAAAGATACAATTGTTTTTTTATGGCGCTCTTTTATTAGTTGTAGTACTAGCAATTTTAGGGTTATATTTTTTTATTAGAAATAAAAACCATAAAAGGAAATTTGAAGAATTGATGGCTAATCAACAAAATGACAATGTAATTAAACTCATTGAAATAGATTCTAAGAACGAAACTAAAATTCCTATTGAAACTGTTCAAAATATTTTAAGAGGACTTGATAAGTTTGAAGAAAACAATGGGTTTTTAAACAAAAAAACCACCCTTAATAGCGTAGCAAAAAAACTAGGTACAAATTCAAGTTATTTATCAAAAATTGTAAATTCTCATAAAAATAAAAATTTTGCCGCATACCTTAATGAACTTCGTATATATTATGTTATTAAAGAACTAAAAAATAATAAACAGCTTCGTTTATACACTATAGAAGCAATAGCAGATTGTATGGGTTATAATAATAGAGAATCTTTTTCTTTAGCATTTCGAAAAATAACAGGATTGTATCCTTCTTATTTTATCAAGCAATTGCAAAAACAATCACCCTAAAAATTATGAACAAATTGATAACATAAAGTTCTTTTTCGAATCCTTTATATTTTACAGGCATGACAAAACCACGATGTATCATATTAAATCCAATAAGAGAAACCATCAAAAGTTAGCTTTTGATGGTTCAACTATCAATAGTAATCTTATCTAATATTTTTATTATTCATACATTTTAGATGCATATAATATATCTGCAAAAACTTTCCAATCAATATTTTCAGGTACTGGTAAGTTCATATTTATATAATAACCTTCCATGTCATCTATCCAACTTTCCATCCCTTCCAGAAAAGTATCTACGGTTGAATTTCCCCAAGAATCTTTATTATTCTTAAAATCTTTTATAAACATATTAAGAAAACTTAAGAAGTCTTGCTTATTTTTAATTTTTATTATTTCTTCGTGCATATTATATTTATTTAATAATCATATTTTTTCCATCACCTAACTTTAATCTAATTGTAGTCCCATTTGTCTTTGTACTCATTTTCCACATTTGCTTCTGAACTTCTGATGAAGTAGCCCATCTTACAGGAACTTCATCTAATCCTGATAATTTAAATGCAGCAAGACGTCTATGATCAAGAGTCCAAATCTTTCCATTTGCATCTTTCCAAATACTTATACGTAAAATTTCTGGATTAAGCATGCCATTAGTTAAGGATTTAGCATTACCCAGAACTGTATATTCTCCTGTAGTATTTTTAATACTACTCTGCATAAAATGTATGCTTTTTGTCGCTACTGTCTTTGCACTTCCTGGTCCAAAAGGAAGATTAACAGGTGCTCCAATGGGAACTATACCTATACTATTACCACTCGGATTAACAAAAAACCTGCCATCATAAGATTTTCTTCTACCAAATAACCAAGGTATATTATCTTGTGCTTCTGCAAAAAGCTTATCAAAACCATCCATATCTCCTATAGAAGAAGCAATCTTTTCTCCTCCATAAAAGGCTAGATCTATATTTCCACTATTTGAAGAATCATCTCCACCTCCATCAACAACAACTTCATCTAAAATTTCAATATGATTAGTTTCACTATCTTTTACATCGTCATAGAGATCTCCTGCACCATCTGGACATGCTATTTGATTACCATTAGCATCTAAACAGTGTCCTCCATCTGGATCAAAAGAAGTAATTGGATTATTTCCCATTGCAACATAAGGAGACATAAATTGTTCATATGGATCTGTAGTTACAAATCTACCAATTGATGCATCATAGTGTCGTAATTCAAACTCATGCATATTGTAACCAAGATTCTTATTTAATTCTTGATCTTGATACCCATAATTATGTTTACTACCATTTATACCAAAATTGTACCCTTTATGTTCGAGCCCAAATGGGTAATAGTTTTTCTCTTCTACAATCTCATTTTGAGTAATCGTCCCATCTTTATTAAAGTCCTTATAGGACAATCTGATGTTCCCTAAATGGTCACCATTTACGCCCAAAAATAAATTTTGCGGTCACATTTTTCCCAGACACCTGTTAAAACTGCTAAAAAAAAGAACGTCCTACCTGTCATATATCTGTCTGCTATGCTAAAGTAATAATTTAGAGTATACCTACATTACAGCATTCTGTATTTGTTACTACTATTGCCAGCGAACGTCACCAAAGCTATCTTTACATAATCCTTATTATACCCGCACTTCCCTTTAGTCAGGGTCTATAACAGGGTTTATATAAAATAGCCGCGCACCGACTACTACACTTAAAGATTTTGACTTCTAACAAGCTATTTTTAGGAGAGATATTATAGTATTATACACATATAATCGTGTCGTAGACGTGATTCTAAGCATTGTGGGGTCATTCAATCGCCATTAAGGCTAGTATTTTAATAAAAAGCGGAAGACCTACTACATCAGCCACCGCATTCCACTTTTTCTTAAAATATTTTCCGTTTGAGTAAGATCGATTGATCTTGAAGCTGAAGTGCGCAAAGGCTGTAAGTGTAGTGCTTCAGCTTCAAGATTGATCATAGCTATCTGGCGATTGAAGATGCCTGCGTGGCGAACGCAGAAGACAAAGGCGTAGCCAAAGCGTAGTGGAGCAACCGACACACAAAAAGGAACGTAGTGGTTTTGTGTGCCAGACGATTTTTATGTGTTCTTCTTTATCAGATATTAACTTCCACATAAATAATCGGCTAGGTTGCGACTAAGCGGCGTAGCCCATGAAGTAGCGGTTTTGCTTAATTTAGTATTTAGCGATAGCGTACCTTATTGTTTTTAAGCAAAAAAGTAGCTACGGGTGATGGAGGAAGGAGTCCCGCGAAGACCAGTAATAATTGCTGACGACCGAAGGCGAGGAAGTGATTATGGTGCGATAGCAACTGGCGAAGCAGGGAACGAGTGACGAAGGAACACCTTATAACAGCTTATGGGCAAAGACTTTTTTGTCTGCGCCCATAATAATATGCCGACCGTAGGGAGTCACTTGATTATTATACTACTCGTAAGATAAAAGTAAGATTTGTGATAACCAATAAATACTATCTTCATGGTTTTTTTCTGATATGGCTAATTGATGTATTGCTGCGGCTAAGGAACTTTGTAAATAATTTAATTCCTCTTTGTCGGTAATGATAAGTTCTATTTTCATAAGGATGGGTTTTGTAATTTAATGTATTGGATGGAACTGGTTGATTGCTTCGTGCAAGCTTTCCAGATTGTTTTGTTTATAGGATTCTGTAGAACCGATGTGTTTATGTCCTGCCAGATATTGAACTTTACGGATATTGTATTGGCCTAACCAATTACAGATTACAGAGGCTCGTAATTGATTTACATTAATGACTTTATGATTGATCTTTTTTAATCTTTTTAAGATTCCTATTCGTAGCATATCATTAAAGCACTTTTGTGGGATTAATAATTCTTGATTGTGCAGATCGTTGTTTTTGGCTATTTGTGGTCGGATTTGGTCTAGATATTCGATAAAATCAATGATTTGCCAAGGTTTTAATTCTATTTCTCTGGCATTGCTCCTACGGGTTGCAGGAACATAGATTTTACCTTTTTTTAATTGTACATCTTCTAAGTTTAGGCTTTTTAGATGGGTAGCATTTAAACCTTGATATACGATTAGCCCAACAATAATTTTATTACGTTTTGCTGCATATTTAGCAAAGCCGTTAGCGTTCCTGTTAAACTTCTCGGTTTCATAACTGTAGTATAGATCTTCTAGTTCGTCTGGCTCTAAAAGATTGTGCAACATCTTTTTTACAGTACCTTTTACAGATACATCTTCTAATGGGTTTTCGCTTCGCTCTGCTCGCTCTATCAGGTAATCAAAGTAATTTCTAATCGTTACCAGGTGATTATTGATTGTTTGGGGTTTGATCTTTTTTTGTTGTAGGTATTTGATGTATTTCATACAGGTTTTATAATCGATCTCGCTTGCTGTAACCCTTCGCTTTTTAAGCCATCCCGTAAATTCTGTAATACGTTTTAGATAATGTACTATTGTGGTCTTACTATAATTTTCTTGGTGTAAATACTCTCGATATTCCATTAGTTTTCTTTTAAAATATGTGTATAGATTTGTGTTGATTCCAGACTGCTATGTCCTAAAAACTGTTGTATATCCTCGATCTTCATGCCTGCTTGTAAAAAGTGGGTAGCAATACTGTGACGTAAGGCGTGTGGCGTAATATTTCTTTCGAGTAGTATCCTATCTTCTGTAGCTTTTATAATCTGTTTTAAATCGTTTTCTAAAGTAGCTCCACTCATTTTGATACTATGTTCGGTAATAAAAACATAGTTGCTCTCACTTGACTTTTTAAAGTTCATCCGTGTATCGTACACATAATCTTCTAGTATTTGTAGGTTGTATAAATTGATGGGTATAAAGCGTTCTTTATAGTTTTTACCTTTTCTGACGTAGATTCGTTCTTTATCAAAAAGGATATCTGATATTTCTATGTTCAACACTTCATTTCTTCGCATACCACAACTGTACAAACAGACTAATACTGCTTTTTGTCTTGCCCTAAATCTTGGTAATGGATTGCTGTAATTCGTTGCCATAAACAAGTCTTTGATTTCTTCTTGCGATACTATATTTAGCTTTTCTGCTATAGTTTCCTTTTCCCTTTTGATGGGTAGATTAAAGGGTTTTGCATTGTGCTTTTTTAAGTATTCCCTAAACTTGTGTAAGGATTGCAGGTGATTATTAAGATAGATATTGCTTAGTCCGCCACCTCTTGTCTTATTGGGTCGTTGTTTTAAATGGTTGTAGTAATTCCTGATATGATGATCTTGTATATAATCAATATGAGTAATATCGTTTTGTTCTAACCAGTAGAAGAACTCACAGAGTTGTGCAGGATAGTTCTTTTGCATCGCATCACTATAACCCAATATGTCCAACCATTCGCTAAAATTGGTCAATAGAGTTCTATAGCCAGCATTTTGTAGCTTACTTTTTTTCATAGGGTATGTGTTTTTTGTGATTTTGTAGCGAGTAGCAGTTAATTAACTGGCTTTCTTACTTTTGGATTCGCAACTAGGTGACTTGCGGGTTGGTTGCGGGGTTGCGAGTTCTATCTGTAGTATGCAACTCTTTAAAGCATTGTCAATATTGGATTTGAGCCAATCATACTCCTTCATATCGGTGATTTCAAAACAATAACTTTTAGTCTTTTTATGCCTCATTCTTTTTATATACCCTTCTTCCTGTAGTTGTTTGTGATAGCCTCGTAATGTACTTTCTTTAAGATGTAGCTGCTTTCGGATTTCGGCATTAGTAAATGTTGTCTGGTTATTTTCTTTTAAATAAGTTTTAAGCTTTTCTAAATGATTTCTGGCTGCTCCTGTGATGGTATCACTTTTATGTAATAATACTTCTTTGATCAGTTCGTTAGCTTGTTCTATATCTTGGATTGTGGTTTCTATATATTCTTCCCCCGTTTCCTCGTCATATTTTTTCTGCCTCTGCCACTGGCAGTAAAAGGTAACGGCTTCTATAAATTGTAAATAATGGCTGTTGGTTCTTCTTGGTTTAAAAACTGAGGATGGTAAACTCAAGTATTCTGCATACGGATTACGAACTGATACCGAGTTTAAGGTTCTTTGTACATCACGTAAAAATCTGGCTGCTGTACATTCTTCTTTTACATTTCGTTTGCCTGCACTTAACAACCGCTGGTAATCCATAATCTTTTTATCTTGTTCTTCCGATTCGTCGATATAGAGTAAAAAACTCCTGTTGCTGTTGTCTTCGTAGATACTTTCTTGTGTAGTACAACCTGCAATACTTACAGGACCTTCTACGACTAAATGGATTGTCTTGCTCTCGCCACGCGAGTCTTTATGGACTACCGTTTTGGTAATTCGTTTTTTAGATTGTAATTCACGTAGTGGATAAAGTACTGATTCTGCACCATCTAAATCCTCGATTAAAATCAATTTGTATTGTAATTCTGTTCTATTAAAATAGTAAAACGCATTAGCTGATAATACAGTGATTTCTATTTTATCTTCATCGGGGATCAGTTCTGCTACTTTAGATTGCAAGTGTGTTTTACCAACTCCCGAACTACCAAGACTGATACAATGCAATGGATTATTAGTTTTTCTACTCGTAAAAATTAAGTACATTAACAATCGGTTGGTTTCTTCTCCGATTACTCCAGATTTACCAATCAGTTCATTTGTCTTTTTAAGCAGATCTTTAGATTTCAAAAACTTTACAGCTGCTTGTTCTTCTTTCTCACTAAGTTCTTTTACCTGTATTTCGTTTGCTTTATTGGCTGCCTCCAGTTCATCAATTCTATAGTGTTCTAGTGCTGATGTGAGTTCTTGCAAGGTTTTACGGGCAATACTCGTACCGATTTCGATACGTTCGGCAATCTTTCGTACAAATTTCTCTACCATGTTATCATTGTATAAATCGATACTGTGACGTAATACATTAATGCTTTTTGGTTTCTGTACGCTCATAGTGACTCGCATACGGTCTAAATTATTGAGTTTGATCCCACCTAAGATGTGGATTTCTAAGTGTTTTGTGATGTAGCTGTAGTTGTGTGGATTGTGTGTTTTTAGCATTGTTTAAAAATATTTAATTGTCAAGGGTTCTTGACAAATGTACAATATTCTTTTCAATCTAATGTCAATCAATCATTTCTTATGTCAAAATATTTTGACTAAATTTGCCTATAATCGTTACAAACACTTGATTTTAGATAACTATGTTGGACATTGGAAGTAAGATTATCAGTTTAAGAAAGAAGCATAGCTTATCACAAAGTGACTTAGCTAAAAAAGTTGATGTTTCTAGAACTATTATTGGTAATTATGAACGTAATGAAAATGCACCTTCTGTAGATATACTCCTTAAAATAGCTAAAGTATTCGATGTATCTGTTGATTATATTATTGGTGAAGGTCAATTATCTACTTATGACAAAGAAGTTCTAAAACGTATTGAAGATATTGAGCAACTTGACCAAGACACTAAAAGTAAGCTCTTCTTTTTAATTGATAATGTGATACAGAACTATAAAACTAAACAAGCTTTCTCTTAACCGCATAAAAAAACCAGCTACATCAATGTAACTGGTTCTTAGCATTTATTTTAACCACTCTTACCGCTTACATACCCAGCACAGAAAACATTTCCGCGCTATTATATTCATTATTTACTGTTTTAATGATTCTGCTAATAGAGGTAAAACTTCGTTCAGCTTTTTATTACTATAGATTTTATTTCCTCCATATTCAAGACCTGCCCATAAATATGATTCAATAGATTTTTTTTGCTCCGTTGAAACATTTTCCAAGGCTTTTAAATATTCTTGCTCGCCAATCTTTTCTATTAAACGAATTAAAACATAACCATGATCATATCCTGCTGCATCAGAAACTTCAATAGTTGAAATTTTAATTATTGCTTCTTTATCTAACTCAATTGCTTTATTTAGTATATCACAATATGAATCATTTATTTGTCTATTTAGAAGTTCTGATATTACTATTCCTTGAATTTCATTACAATTATTACAACTAGTAATCATTGTACAAATGACTATAATCATTACCAAAAAACTACATTTTCGCATTTTAGTTACTCTTTTTTTGTTTCGGTTTTGGGTTCTGTCCTGATACTGTAATAGTCCCATAAACTGTTAATCTAGAAAGAGGATTTACAGACTGCCTTCCTCTTCTATCATTAACTGTTGTTGTTTCCGTAGTTTGTATTATTTGATTTAGAACATTCCACTCTTTTTGCTTTTTGTTATATTCGGGTCCTCTACAGATAGTTACGCATCCCCAACTCATACCTCCTAAATGTAATCTAAATCCATCTCTAAGTTTTCCCTTAGAATTTTTCTCAGTTGGATCATCATAACGATCATTGTATCGATTTCCATCAGTCTTTGAATCTATTCGATACCAATCAGGATGCTTATCATCTGATTTATTATCTACTAAATCGTATTCTCCATTAGGTATTTCTTTTTCGTTTTCTGAACCTCCATATTCTATTTCTCCATCACCATCTCTATCGTTTCCACCAGAAAAAACATTGTGAATTACAAGTATTTGATTATACTTTTCTTCACCTTCTTCAAAAGAAGTTTTATACTCTTCCGCACTTACGGCCTTAGTTTCTAAATTATCATCCCACTTATCATCATCATATATGTATAACCTGTTTTTAGTCTTGTTAAAATGGATTATTACTTCTTGTCCATCAGGGTCAACAAAGAATATAGGATTATTCATAGTGTAGTTATATGGACTTAAGGAAAGGTACTGTTCTGCAAGTGGATCAATATTCATCCAACGACCAAGCGAAGCATCATAATTTCTAGCACCGAAGTCGTGCCAATCAAGTCCTAGTCCATCTTGTTCTTCTTTCCCACCAAATCCATAGTTATGTTTCCTACCATTTACAGCGAAGTTGTATCCTTTATGTTGTAGACCAAAAGGATAATAATGTTTCTCCTCTACAATCTCGCTTTGGGTGATTTTACCGTCTTTGTTACTGTCTTTGTAGGAGAGTCGGATATTCCCTAAATGGTCACCATTTACGCCCAAAAATAAATTTTGCGGTCACATTTTTCCCAGACACCTGTTAAAACTGCTAAAAAAAAGAACGTCCTACCTGTCATATATCTGTCTGCTATGCTAAAGTAATAATTTAGAGTATACCTACATTACAGCATTCTGTATTTGTTACTACTATTGCCAGCGAACGTCACCAAAGCTATCTTTACATAATCCTTATTATACCCGCACTTCCCTTTAGTCAGGGTCTATAACAGGGTTTATATAAAATAGCCGCGCACCGACTACTACACTTAAAGATTTTGACTTCTAACAAGCTATTTTTAGGAGAGATATTATAGTATTATACACATATAATCGTGTCGTAGACGTGATTCTAAGCATTGTGGGGTCATTCAATCGCCATTAAGGCTAGTATTTTAATAAAAAGCGGAAGACCTACTACATCAGCCACCGCATTCCACTTTTTCTTAAAATATTTTCCGTTTGAGTAAGATCGATTGATCTTGAAGCTGAAGTGCGCAAAGGCTGTAAGTGTAGTGCTTCAGCTTCAAGATTGATCATAGCTATCTGGCGATTGAAGATGCCTGCGTGGCGAACGCAGAAGACAAAGGCGTAGCCAAAGCGTAGTGGAGCAACCGACACACAAAAAGGAACGTAGTGGTTTTGTGTGCCAGACGATTTTTATGTGTTCTTCTTTATCAGATATTAACTTCCACATAAATAATCGGCTAGGTTGCGACTAAGCGGCGTAGCCCATGAAGTAGCGGTTTTGCTTAATTTAGTATTTAGCGATAGCGTACCTTATTGTTTTTAAGCAAAAAAGTAGCTACGGGTGATGGAGGAAGGAGTCCCGCGAAGACCAGTAATAATTGCTGACGACCGAAGGCGAGGAAGTGATTATGGTGCGATAGCAACTGGCGAAGCAGGGAACGAGTGACGAAGGAACACCTTATAACAGCTTATGGGCAAAGACTTTTTTGTCTGCGCCCATAATAATATGCCGACCGTAGGGAGTCACTTGATTATTATACTACTCGTAAGATAAAAGTAAGATTTGTGATAACCAATAAATACTATCTTCATGGTTTTTTTCTGATATGGCTAATTGATGTATTGCTGCGGCTAAGGAACTTTGTAAATAATTTAATTCCTCTTTGTCGGTAATGATAAGTTCTATTTTCATAAGGATGGGTTTTGTAATTTAATGTATTGGATGGAACTGGTTGATTGCTTCGTGCAAGCTTTCCAGATTGTTTTGTTTATAGGATTCTGTAGAACCGATGTGTTTATGTCCTGCCAGATATTGAACTTTACGGATATTGTATTGGCCTAACCAATTACAGATTACAGAGGCTCGTAATTGATTTACATTAATGACTTTATGATTGATCTTTTTTAATCTTTTTAAGATTCCTATTCGTAGCATATCATTAAAGCACTTTTGTGGGATTAATAATTCTTGATTGTGCAGATCGTTGTTTTTGGCTATTTGTGGTCGGATTTGGTCTAGATATTCGATAAAATCAATGATTTGCCAAGGTTTTAATTCTATTTCTCTGGCATTGCTCCTACGGGTTGCAGGAACATAGATTTTACCTTTTTTTAATTGTACATCTTCTAAGTTTAGGCTTTTTAGATGGGTAGCATTTAAACCTTGATATACGATTAGCCCAACAATAATTTTATTACGTTTTGCTGCATATTTAGCAAAGCCGTTAGCGTTCCTGTTAAACTTCTCGGTTTCATAACTGTAGTATAGATCTTCTAGTTCGTCTGGCTCTAAAAGATTGTGCAACATCTTTTTTACAGTACCTTTTACAGATACATCTTCTAATGGGTTTTCGCTTCGCTCTGCTCGCTCTATCAGGTAATCAAAGTAATTTCTAATCGTTACCAGGTGATTATTGATTGTTTGGGGTTTGATCTTTTTTTGTTGTAGGTATTTGATGTATTTCATACAGGTTTTATAATCGATCTCGCTTGCTGTAACCCTTCGCTTTTTAAGCCATCCCGTAAATTCTGTAATACGTTTTAGATAATGTACTATTGTGGTCTTACTATAATTTTCTTGGTGTAAATACTCTCGATATTCCATTAGTTTTCTTTTAAAATATGTGTATAGATTTGTGTTGATTCCAGACTGCTATGTCCTAAAAACTGTTGTATATCCTCGATCTTCATGCCTGCTTGTAAAAAGTGGGTAGCAATACTGTGACGTAAGGCGTGTGGCGTAATATTTCTTTCGAGTAGTATCCTATCTTCTGTAGCTTTTATAATCTGTTTTAAATCGTTTTCTAAAGTAGCTCCACTCATTTTGATACTATGTTCGGTAATAAAAACATAGTTGCTCTCACTTGACTTTTTAAAGTTCATCCGTGTATCGTACACATAATCTTCTAGTATTTGTAGGTTGTATAAATTGATGGGTATAAAGCGTTCTTTATAGTTTTTACCTTTTCTGACGTAGATTCGTTCTTTATCAAAAAGGATATCTGATATTTCTATGTTCAACACTTCATTTCTTCGCATACCACAACTGTACAAACAGACTAATACTGCTTTTTGTCTTGCCCTAAATCTTGGTAATGGATTGCTGTAATTCGTTGCCATAAACAAGTCTTTGATTTCTTCTTGCGATACTATATTTAGCTTTTCTGCTATAGTTTCCTTTTCCCTTTTGATGGGTAGATTAAAGGGTTTTGCATTGTGCTTTTTTAAGTATTCCCTAAACTTGTGTAAGGATTGCAGGTGATTATTAAGATAGATATTGCTTAGTCCGCCACCTCTTGTCTTATTGGGTCGTTGTTTTAAATGGTTGTAGTAATTCCTGATATGATGATCTTGTATATAATCAATATGAGTAATATCGTTTTGTTCTAACCAGTAGAAGAACTCACAGAGTTGTGCAGGATAGTTCTTTTGCATCGCATCACTATAACCCAATATGTCCAACCATTCGCTAAAATTGGTCAATAGAGTTCTATAGCCAGCATTTTGTAGCTTACTTTTTTTCATAGGGTATGTGTTTTTTGTGATTTTGTAGCGAGTAGCAGT
This sequence comes from Aquimarina sp. MAR_2010_214, assembly GCF_002846555.1. Taxonomy (NCBI): domain Bacteria; kingdom Pseudomonadati; phylum Bacteroidota; class Flavobacteriia; order Flavobacteriales; family Flavobacteriaceae; genus Aquimarina; species Aquimarina sp. MAR_2010_214. The sequence goes on along the minus strand of NZ_PJMS01000001.1, from coordinate 3,134,077 downwards.
TAATTAACTGGCTTTCTTACTTTTGGATTCGCAACTAGGTGACTTGCGGGTTGGTTGCGGGGTTGCGAGTTCTATCTGTAGTATGCAACTCTTTAAAGCATTGTCAATATTGGATTTGAGCCAATCATACTCCTTCATATCGGTGATTTCAAAACAATAACTTTTAGTCTTTTTATGCCTCATTCTTTTTATATACCCTTCTTCCTGTAGTTGTTTGTGATAGCCTCGTAATGTACTTTCTTTAAGATGTAGCTGCTTTCGGATTTCGGCATTAGTAAATGTTGTCTGGTTATTTTCTTTTAAATAAGTTTTAAGCTTTTCTAAATGATTTCTGGCTGCTCCTGTGATGGTATCACTTTTATGTAATAATACTTCTTTGATCAGTTCGTTAGCTTGTTCTATATCTTGGATTGTGGTTTCTATATATTCTTCCCCCGTTTCCTCGTCATATTTTTTCTGCCTCTGCCACTGGCAGTAAAAGGTAACGGCTTCTATAAATTGTAAATAATGGCTGTTGGTTCTTCTTGGTTTAAAAACTGAGGATGGTAAACTCAAGTATTCTGCATACGGATTACGAACTGATACCGAGTTTAAGGTTCTTTGTACATCACGTAAAAATCTGGCTGCTGTACATTCTTCTTTTACATTTCGTTTGCCTGCACTTAACAACCGCTGGTAATCCATAATCTTTTTATCTTGTTCTTCCGATTCGTCGATATAGAGTAAAAAACTCCTGTTGCTGTTGTCTTCGTAGATACTTTCTTGTGTAGTACAACCTGCAATACTTACAGGACCTTCTACGACTAAATGGATTGTCTTGCTCTCGCCACGCGAGTCTTTATGGACTACCGTTTTGGTAATTCGTTTTTTAGATTGTAATTCACGTAGTGGATAAAGTACTGATTCTGCACCATCTAAATCCTCGATTAAAATCAATTTGTATTGTAATTCTGTTCTATTAAAATAGTAAAACGCATTAGCTGATAATACAGTGATTTCTATTTTATCTTCATCGGGGATCAGTTCTGCTACTTTAGATTGCAAGTGTGTTTTACCAACTCCCGAACTACCAAGACTGATACAATGCAATGGATTATTAGTTTTTCTACTCGTAAAAATTAAGTACATTAACAATCGGTTGGTTTCTTCTCCGATTACTCCAGATTTACCAATCAGTTCATTTGTCTTTTTAAGCAGATCTTTAGATTTCAAAAACTTTACAGCTGCTTGTTCTTCTTTCTCACTAAGTTCTTTTACCTGTATTTCGTTTGCTTTATTGGCTGCCTCCAGTTCATCAATTCTATAGTGTTCTAGTGCTGATGTGAGTTCTTGCAAGGTTTTACGGGCAATACTCGTACCGATTTCGATACGTTCGGCAATCTTTCGTACAAATTTCTCTACCATGTTATCATTGTATAAATCGATACTGTGACGTAATACATTAATGCTTTTTGGTTTCTGTACGCTCATAGTGACTCGCATACGGTCTAAATTATTGAGTTTGATCCCACCTAAGATGTGGATTTCTAAGTGTTTTGTGATGTAGCTGTAGTTGTGTGGATTGTGTGTTTTTAGCATTGTTTAAAAATATTTAATTGTCAAGGGTTCTTGACAAATGTACAATATTCTTTTCAATCTAATGTCAATCAATCATTTCTTATGTCAAAATATTTTGACTAAATTTGCCTATAATCGTTACAAACACTTGATTTTAGATAACTATGTTGGACATTGGAAGTAAGATTATCAGTTTAAGAAAGAAGCATAGCTTATCACAAAGTGACTTAGCTAAAAAAGTTGATGTTTCTAGAACTATTATTGGTAATTATGAACGTAATGAAAATGCACCTTCTGTAGATATACTCCTTAAAATAGCTAAAGTATTCGATGTATCTGTTGATTATATTATTGGTGAAGGTCAATTATCTACTTATGACAAAGAAGTTCTAAAACGTATTGAAGATATTGAGCAACTTGACCAAGACACTAAAAGTAAGCTCTTCTTTTTAATTGATAATGTGATACAGAACTATAAAACTAAACAAGCTTTCTCTTAACCGCATAAAAAAACCAGCTACATCAATGTAACTGGTTCTTAGCATTTATTTTAACCACTCTTACCGCTTACATACCCAGCACAGAAAACATTTCCGCGCTATTATATTCATTATTTACTGTTTTAATGATTCTGCTAATAGAGGTAAAACTTCGTTCAGCTTTTTATTACTATAGATTTTATTTCCTCCATATTCAAGACCTGCCCATAAATATGATTCAATAGATTTTTTTTGCTCCGTTGAAACATTTTCCAAGGCTTTTAAATATTCTTGCTCGCCAATCTTTTCTATTAAACGAATTAAAACATAACCATGATCATATCCTGCTGCATCAGAAACTTCAATAGTTGAAATTTTAATTATTGCTTCTTTATCTAACTCAATTGCTTTATTTAGTATATCACAATATGAATCATTTATTTGTCTATTTAGAAGTTCTGATATTACTATTCCTTGAATTTCATTACAATTATTACAACTAGTAATCATTGTACAAATGACTATAATCATTACCAAAAAACTACATTTTCGCATTTTAGTTACTCTTTTTTTGTTTCGGTTTTGGGTTCTGTCCTGATACTGTAATAGTCCCATAAACTGTTAATCTAGAAAGAGGATTTACAGACTGCCTTCCTCTTCTATCATTAACTGTTGTTGTTTCCGTAGTTTGTATTATTTGATTTAGAACATTCCACTCTTTTTGCTTTTTGTTATATTCGGGTCCTCTACAGATAGTTACGCATCCCCAACTCATACCTCCTAAATGTAATCTAAATCCATCTCTAAGTTTTCCCTTAGAATTTTTCTCAGTTGGATCATCATAACGATCATTGTATCGATTTCCATCAGTCTTTGAATCTATTCGATACCAATCAGGATGCTTATCATCTGATTTATTATCTACTAAATCGTATTCTCCATTAGGTATTTCTTTTTCGTTTTCTGAACCTCCATATTCTATTTCTCCATCACCATCTCTATCGTTTCCACCAGAAAAAACATTGTGAATTACAAGTATTTGATTATACTTTTCTTCACCTTCTTCAAAAGAAGTTTTATACTCTTCCGCACTTACGGCCTTAGTTTCTAAATTATCATCCCACTTATCATCATCATATATGTATAACCTGTTTTTAGTCTTGTTAAAATGGATTATTACTTCTTGTCCATCAGGGTCAACAAAGAATATAGGATTATTCATAGTGTAGTTATATGGACTTAAGGAAAGGTACTGTTCTGCAAGTGGATCAATATTCATCCAACGACCAAGCGAAGCATCATAATTTCTAGCACCGAAGTCGTGCCAATCAAGTCCTAGTCCATCTTGTTCTTCTTTCCCACCAAATCCATAGTTATGTTTCCTACCATTTACAGCGAAGTTGTATCCTTTATGTTGTAGACCAAAAGGATAATAATGTTTCTCCTCTACAATCTCGCTTTGGGTGATTTTACCGTCTTTGTTACTGTCTTTGTAGGAGAGTCGGATATTCCCTAAGTGATCTTTAAACTGGTATACATACTTATACCCATCTGCTTCTTTTTCTACATAGCCTTCTGGGTGATTAAAGAACTCCAGATTACCATTCTTATAGATGTAATTACCGGCATACTCTGTTGTTAATGAACCTCCCTCTGTTGTGATCTTTTTTAATTTCACTCCAGTGGCATCGTAAATATAGGTAATATTTCCGGTATGATCTGCATTATTTATGGTAACTGTTTTAGGCAGATTTAAATGATTGTAAGTAATCCCTGTAATCCCCTTGTTTTGATCTTTGATCATGTTTCCATTTTGGTCATAATCAAAATCTTCATTGGTATTGGTACCATCTTTAAAACCGTAGGTTTTGTTTCCAGTATCGGTTACTTTTAGGAGTTTATTACTACCTGTAGTACCATAATTATAACTTAGGATATCCATGTTTCCAAAATGGTCATCCTGTCCATCATTATTGGCATCTAATCCCAAGGTAGGGGCATCAACAATATGTCCCCGTCTTGATAATGATAAGATGTTCCCCATTTTATCATAAGTGATATTGCTTAGGTTATAGTTATTATCATTACTGATTGCTCCTGTAATTCGGTTTAGGGCATCATAACTGTATTTGTAATGTCGTGCTACATTATCATTTGCGGTTTCCCATTCTGTCTCACTGATATTTCCATTAAATAAGGGTGTAGCTCCGTGTTGTGGAGTATTGTAATTAATCCCAAAAGCAAACAATTTGTTTCCAAGAGCTACATTAGGATCATTAACCTTAGTCAGCCAACCTCGTACATTATAGGTGTAATCTACCTCTTGCAATCCTCCTCCTATAGTCTTAGATTTCAATTGTCCTAAGTTGTCATAGGTATTAGCTACAATTACCTCTGGGGTTTGGGTATTGATCTTTTGGGTTTGCTCTTTTAGTCTACCCATATGATCATAAGTAAATGTATCTATCGTTACAATTACAGCATTGCTGTCTTTGGTATGGCTGGTTTTGGTTTCTTCTACTTTACCTACAAAATCAAGCTTGCTCTCTATAATATCAGTAGTGTTGAGATATTCATTTTTACTGGCTATATAAATCGGTCTTGCTTTTTTATCATAATAGGTAACTGTAGTTGTCCAATATGAGGTATCTAGTATTTTTACTAAACTTCCGGTTGCCAATGTTTTGGTTTGATCTGAAACTGCTTCATTATACACTGTACCTGGATTTTTAAAAGCTTGCTGTGGAGTAGCTCCCAAAAACCCATAATCATCATAGTAAGTAATACTTAAAACCTCACCTGCAAGTGTTTTTGGATAACCACCATCGGTATAGTACATATCTACTCCTCCGATGCTAACCCTAGCTCCTCTGGTTACCCATAGCTCCTCTGCATAGCCATTTGCTTCGGTTTGTAATTGTTTGCGATCTTTTCCTGTGATATTGATTTTACCGGTGTAGGCTACTCTTCCAAAAGCATCATATTTGGTAAAGAGCCAGGTATTGTCTGCTTTTAGGTTTGCATCCTGAGTTAAGATCGGTTGATCTAATTTGTTATATACAATAGACTCCCAATCTTTACCGGGGATCTTCTTTTCGATCAATCGGTTACGATAATCATATGTGTACTGATAGCACAATTCGGCAAGCTCAGTAGCAGAGATACCATCAGCAGTAGTTACTTTGGGTGGAATCACATAAGTAAGGTTACCATATTTATCATATACATAATACGTGTCATGTGCCTCGACTACGCTCGGTGCTCCTGTTGCTGAGCTTGTCGAAGCATAGGTTCTCTTTAATACGACCTGTCCTTGTTTGTCTTTATACTCTCGGGTAGTATGTAGATTCCCATCCGTCGGAGTCCAGTTCTCATCTTTGGTAATGGTGACAAAAAGTTCTCCAGAAACATAACTCCTTACTTTTGTTAAAGTAGGTGTTGCTGTATTATCAGGATTTGCAAAACTCACCTTAAAGTAAACTATATGCTCTGCCGCTGTATTACCACCATATTCAAATTTGATAGTATGATCGGTATCGATTTCTTTATCGGCTTTCCAGGATTTTCCCGGAGCTCCCTGTTCTAACACTCGATTAAGAGGAGAAGCTTCGAACACGCTTTCTGAATACGCATTAAAACCTTGATGGCTTGCATCTACATCTATAAAATCCTTTGGATACCTAGCTTTATAGTAAGAGTTGATATCATCAGTAATACTTACTGTTTTATAGCTCCCCGTTGTATTGGTTGATTCAAAAGGCAAGTATTGTTTCGACTGTCTGCCATAGGCATCATATTCGATATGGGTGATGATATCCTTTTCACTTGGTGAAGCCATAATAGCTGTTTGCTGGATCGATCTTCCCAAACCATCAAAATAGGTGATACTCTCAATCACATCTTCGTTATCGCCTATCTGATCTGGTGAGGTCATAGGTTCTTGATACGCCCTTGTAAAGACATAATTCTCATTAGAAAAAACACACCCTTGTTGTGTTCCTGATTCTTCCGGACATTGATCATTATTATTCAATACATATCCCGTAGGTTGTGCACATTGTTTTTTGATAATATTTGGATCTCCAAAACCATCACCTTCAGTATCTGCATACCATTCTGTATTAGGGTGGATCGTTGCATCATTATCATTACAATCTCCCAGGGGTTTTACTGTTAGGCTGTAACCTACTCCGGGATTGGCACACTGAGTTCTCGTTGTTTCTGCAAAACCATCGCCATCGCTATTTTTATACCAAACCGTATTAGGATGTATTGCAGCGTTACCATCATTACAATCCCCTAAAGGTTTTACTGTTAAGCTGTAACCTAACCCCGGATTAGCACACTGAGTTTTTGTTGTTTCTGCAAAACCATCGCCATCACTATTTTTATACCAAACTGTATTAGGGTGTATCGCAGCATTACCATCATTACAATCTCCTAAGGGTAACACTTCATAGGTATATCCTGTTCCTGGGCTTACACATTGAATTGTAGTTGTCTCTGCAAAACCATCGCCATCACCGTTCTTGTACCAAACGGTTTCCGGGTGCATCTTTTTATTGTAATCATTACAATCACCCTTCTTAATAGCATACCCTATAGGTTGTTCACACTGTTGTAATGTCGGAGGGTCATCATTACCTATACCTTGATCGCTCCCCCAGTCATCGCCATCGACATCACGATACCAGATCGTATTGGGATGTATCGCAGGATCATTATCATAACAATCACCTAGAGGTTTCACCGTTAGGCTATAACCTGATCCAGGGTTAGTACACTGAGTTCTGGTAGTACTGGCAAAGCCATCTCCATCACTGTTTTTGTACCATACCGTATTGGGATGTAAACTTGCATTACCATCATTACAATCTCCCGAAGAGATTATATACCCTGAAGGTCGAGCACTTTGATACTTCTTATTGTTTGGGTCGCCAAACCCATCGCCATCGCCATCTCTATAGAAATATTTGGGGGCTACGGTGGTAATTAAAGCGTTACTATCATCACGATCCATATTATTGGTTACATAACCCGAAGGCCGTGTACTTTGCACAACACGTTGGTTAGGATCACCATACCCATCTCCATCAGCATCTCGAAAATATGCATTATTTCCATTCCCATCACCAATAGGTACTTGGGCATATCCTTGTATAACACAAAACAAAGTGGCAAGGAATACAATATTTTTTAACTTTATATTTTTCATTTTCTGTAGTGCTTACTGTTGGTTTTTATAGTTGTATTTATTCTCGGAAACCAGATTTCCATCGGCATCTTTTACATATATCAATCGATTAAGCTCATCATAATGATAAGTCATCGTATATCCGTTAGCATCGGTCATACTGGTGATTCCAATAAGTGGATCGTAGGTATAGGTAGATACCATAGCATTAGGTAAAGCATCTCTAAGAGCTTGTAAGGCTACTCTAAGAATTTGTTCTTTGCAAGTAGCTGCTGTACAATTGTCATTATCTGCGTTAGATTTTGCTTTTAAATCTGTTACATAAGCTGTTATATCTGCTCGAGTTGCGTTCTCAATCTTAGCAATAGGGAACGTGTCTTGATACCCCCAGATATATGTGATATGAGTTCCATTTGCTTTAGACACCTCTACTGGATTTCCTTTAGCATCATATTTATGATATTGCACCCTGTTTTCTAATGGATTGGAAAGACTAAGATTACCTTTTAAGGTTTTAACAAATTCTGGTAATACGATATTGTTCCCCCAATCTTTATAGGTACTTAATTGAGTGCTTTTAGATAAGATAGTACCATCTGGTTCTTTGATTACGGTTTCTTGTTGTATAGGTTCTGCAATACGGTGCTGACCAATTAACTTATTAATTGCAGGTGTTTTTATCTCTACATCTTGTGGATATATTGTTTTAGCAATTACTTTTTTATTTTCACTAGAGGTAGTTTCAGTTCGTGTTACCTGTAAATGATCCGGATTATCATAAAAATAGTTGGTGGTTGTAGTTACAAGGTTTTCTTCATTCTGGTTATAGTGTTCTGTTATCGTTTTGTTTAGATATCTCCATTGAGATTTTACAAAATATTTCACGATATCAAAGCTGCTGATACTTGTTACTATATGCTCGTAATTGTATCCTGAATAAGTGTCACGCAATCGCACGTTATACGAGGGTTGTTCTTTATTGAGAACAGGATTATTATAATAGGTATTCGTTGTCTTTTGTAAGGCATTAAAATGATTTCCTACCTTTTGCACAATCCGAGTTTCTATTTCTTCTCCAGTTCCAAAATTAGTGTCATAAGGTGTCCCTGAAATAGACAATCCGAAAGGCAATGGATTTGTGTTTGGGATTACTCTAAATTTATGAGTAATTCCACCGTTACCAAAATTTTCACCTAACTCTTCAACAACCGAAGTATACCCTATTTGATGTCCGGCACGACTATATAAATTGTGTAAAGTAGAAGAAGAAAGGGTTAACACATCTACTTGAGTTTGATTCAGTATCAAAGCTCCTGTAGACGAGCTAAATCTTCTGCTATACGAAATGGAAGGTATTGGTTTTTCCGCAATACCACTAGAGGAATCTAAATCAGAAAGTTCTCCATAGTGGTACTTCTTTATTTCCTGCTTTCCTTTTCCATCATCAGTAATCGTTTTTTGTAATCTTTGACCTCCTACTTCAATTTCTGTTTCAACATCATAAGGAGGGCTATCATAGTATGAAATATTAAAATCTCCTCCTACACATTCAAATTGAACAGAAACAGTAAATCGATATCTTTTCCCTTTCTGTAAATCGATATGGTATATTCCCGGGGAACCTTCTGCAACTACTAAACCTCCAGTGTGAGGAATTTTATTACCGTTGTAATCCAAACTATAAATACCTTCACCAGTTGGGGGAACATTAAAAGTAGAAGAACCCTGATTTGCCACCTGAACAGATAGACTTGCTTTTATATGGTGATCAGAACCTCCTCTGTCCGGCCAACAAGATGTTCTTCTTGTAGTCATTCCAATATTAGTCTGGTTTTGAGTAAATAAAATTTCATCTGTTGTAAACTCTTTTGAATCTCCAAATTCATCTTCCTTGTTTTCAACGTGACGGGTTCTGGATATTGGGGGTGGATTTGTCAACACTGTTGTGGTATAAGAGTGAGGCTCATATATCAACTCGTTAAACCCTCCTGTAGGATAAGTTATTTTCTTTAGCATTCCATTACGACTGTATTCTCCATTTGGTTTTTTATTCCCACCTATAGATTTAAATAAATTTTTAAGAATAATAGTGTTTTCTTCAGTGTAAAAGAAGTAATCCCCATCACTAACCAAATAATTATTATTTGTTACCCCATTATAGTATCCCCAGTAATCTTGAGCGTAAGAAAATCGTGGAGGTATTTTATCAGGACTATAATATGATAGAACATAAGGAGGTTTACTATTAGTACCTTTTCCGTATTCAGTAACGCTAGTTAAAAACAATCTCTTGTTGTACTCGTCAAAATGAGTAATATATTTGTTTTTTAAAGTTTGAAGAGAAGAGATTACATTCTCATATCCTAAAGCAAATTTCTTAATACGCACCCCATTAACATCTTTTATTTCAACAGCATCTAATTTGTTAGACGCTGAATTATTAATAGAATATGTGAAATCAACTCGACCTGTATTACTCGTAATACTACTTAACTGAGCAATAGAAGTCATAGACCTTGTTTGTATGATTCCTTGACCCGGAACAGTAATATTCCCTGTTCGTGCGTTATTCTCAATGGATTGTGATACCCCACTGTAATACTCTTGATGAAAATTAGTGTATGTAAAATTTATTTCATCTCCTTGAAGACTTGTCATCTTACTTAAATACCAACTGTTTTCATTTTCTAAACTCCAGCCATGCTGACCACTGCCCACATGTTGAAACATCGTGGATTCAGTTGAATTGTCATTTCCAAACCAGTATATAATACCATTAGGATCAGTAACCTTAAATGCATATCCCGGAACTCCCTTTTCAATCTTTACTGGAGAGGGATTTATTATAACCGGAACTCTATTAGAATCCAAATAAAACTTACCTGAAAACCCATTAATACTAAAAGAATAAATGTCCGAAAGCGTGTCACCTCCATCTTCTGGTTTTGTAGCGTTAATTAGATAATCTAACACCTCTCGGGTGTAAGCTCCGGGGAAATTACTAGGAAGAGGTATAAATGAGGTTTCGTCTGGATCGTCCATAATAACTCGTGTAATAACACCACCAGCACGTAAACTCCAGCTTAAACCAACATTAGAAGGTAATTGATCAACTCTAATACCATTAGAACTATAATCCAATGAAATAGGAACCGATAATTTCCCGGTTTTTAGAGTATACAAAGGGATATTAATTTGTGGTGTTCCTGTAAATAGCCCTACAGGGACTTGCCCGTACTTTCCTAATGACGAGGCATTAGGGGAGGGCGGAATAATTTTAGGAAGTTCTTGAGCAATAGAACTAATTCCAACTAATAGCACCGCTATTAGAAACGCTTGTTTTAACATAATTGATCTATTTTAAAAAGTAATTAATGACTGATCTTGTTTTTTAATTGTATTTCAATAGCAATAGTAAATCATCCCAGTTTCATTTTTCGGAACTGAGAAAAAAAATGGAAAGTTTTTTTGAAGTGAGATAATGAGGGTTCAGATTTCGGGTTTCGGGTTTCGGGTCACCGGTCACCGGTTACTGGTTACTAGGTTTGGGATTAACCATTCTTTTAACTACCCTATAAAAGGATTAAGAATATTTGCTTTTCGATCTTTTGTATAAAATCCAAAAGTAAAATCTACCGGTTCGACATATACAAAACTTTGTACGGTGATGTCATACTCAATAGGAGCATTTAACATTTTCATCGTATTTATAATGCGATACAGTTTGGTTTTTGAAATTCTTAGTTTTGAGATCAGCTCTTCTGGTGATCCCGTAGCCTGCAGGCGAATGAGTTGATCAATTCGTTCTATAAGTTTGATCTGTTTGATAATACTATTCATAATGAGTTACAGATTAAACCCCGATAATATACTAGAGATTCAGTATAAGTACTGAAAACGTAAGAAAATACGATGGTATCTAAAAACCAGCATAGTCTGGATATGTTATTTTTTAAAACATATCAAAGTGTTATATTTTCTATAGTTTCAACACTGAATAAAATTTCTAATACATTGTCTAAGGCAAAGTAATGAGAATATTAGTCTTTGTTTAATGCAATTATGGGATAGTTTACATAGGTTATTTAGTAGGAGGTAAAAAAAGTGTTTCGTTATATAAATCCTTTTATAATATCTGCTATAAATTTGTTTTTTTTGACATTTGTGTGATGGTTCATTTTACTTTTTTGTTTCCTCAAATGTAAGGTTACAACGTAATCAAAAACAAGAAAAGCAAGTCGGTATTTATCAAATACGACTTACTCTTTCAGATACAAAACACTAACTTTTAGACAATTAAAATCATACCATGTTTAAAAACAGCTATTTCCAGAAGAAGTATACGTTCGAGAGATTTTTGCTTTGAAATGAGAAAAAACCTATGTTGTAGAAAAGGTTTTTCTAAGCTTTACTTTAAAGACTTCAATAATACTTCAGGTAAAATTTATATTTTGAAATGAAGGGTGATATTTTAAGTAGAAAGAATATCTGAAATGCGAAGTAATTCTTTATTAATTCCATGACCTTCTTTTAGACCAGCGTCAAAACTCGTTGCTGTAATCTCATTATTGATGATTCCGACCATTACATTTTTCTCCCCATCAAGAAGCAATTCTACTGCTTTAACACATAGTCGACTAGCCAATGTTCTATCAAAACATGATGGAGAGCCACCACGTTGCATATGCCCTAAAACAGTAACCCTAACTTCATAATCTGGTAGATTTTCTGTTACATAGTCTGCTAATTCATATACATTTTTTCCTGTTTTGTCACCTTCACTTACTACAACTATACTCGAAGATTTCCCTGATCGTTTACTACGTTTTAATGACTCTAATAATCGGTCAAGCCCCAGGTCTTCTTCGGGGATTAAAATTTCTTCTGCTCCCGCTCCTACTCCACTATTAAGCGCAATAAATCCGGCATCTCGGCCCATTACTTCAACAAAAAACAATCGGTTATGTGAACTGGCTGTATCTCGTATTTTATCTATTGCATTAATCACTGTATTTAATGCTGTATCATAGCCTATTGTATAATTTGTACCGGCAATATCATTGTCTATGGTACCAGGAACACCAATAACAGGAATGTCATATTCTTCACTAAAAACCTGTCCACCTCTAAAAGTCCCATCACCACCAATAAGAACCATAGCATCTACTCCTATTTTTTTAAGGTGATCTGCCGCTTTTTTTCTACCCTCAGGGCTTTTAAAATCTACAGATCGTGCAGATTTAAGTATCGTTCCTCCTCTACTAATAATATTACGAACACTTCTGGCATTCATTACAGTATAATCTCCTTCTATCATCCCCTGATATCCTCGGTAAAACCCTATACATTTCACATTATAGTAAGCACATGCTCTTACTACAGCACGTATTGCAGCATTCATTCCGGGGGCATCTCCTCCCGAAGTCATGATACCAATGGTTTTTATCTCTTTTGCCATAATTAAGTATTTAACAGGATGATAAAAATAACCAGAATTAGTTATTCTTCTCGGTAAAGTTAATAAAATTCGGAGTTTCTATTTTGGTAGTATCCTTTGGTTTTGCAATAGAATCTTTTACTTTTTTACTTTTAAAAATCTTAGTCCATAACTCATTAAAATTATCAAAATCAACTGAATATGAAAGTCCTATTCCTTGCTCATATCCCTGATTTCCTGTACCCACAAATTGAATGGTATTTTCCCGATTAAAAATCTTTCCTCTCAGTGATCCTTCTTCATTAAAAAGATATTCTACCTCAACATCTCCTACTACACTAGATTCATTCACTCCACCGATAGGAACTCCTACTCGTCCGTTAATTAAAATTCTGTTACTAATCTGTGTAGAAAGTGTTAATCCAAATTGATCTGCATCTTCTTGATCCAAAGTACGAATACCCTGTACATAATTAAGTCCTACCTGAAATTTATCATCTTCATCAGAGAATATCCCATTAAAAAGGCTTGATGCTCTTTCGGCGACCAAGCCACCTGTAAGTGCATTAGCATCAAAAGTTCCGTTATAAAACTGTCCAGAAGATACTAAAGAGAGTGCTTGTAATTCTTTATTAGATTGATCGCTTAATTTATAATCCAACTCACTTTTTACCACAGAGCTTAAGTTTGGAAATTCTATATTAAAATTCACATTGGGTTGAATTAGTTCTCCCTGAAGATCTACGACTACTTCTACCGGAATTTTACGATTTATAGAAGAATTTTCTAACAATATTGCTGGATTGGCTTCTGTTTTATATACTGCACTAAGATCCAAAACCGCTCGCGTAGGGCTACCATCCCAGTTAATTGTTCCTCCTTCTCTTACAGTAAACAGTTTTTCTACAAAGGCTCCATACCTAAAATTATATGTTCCTTCATAAGCTACAAAATCACCCCACATTTTAAATTTACCATTGGTATTAATCTCAATAAGTAATGTCCCGGCTCCGCGTCCTTTTAGTGAACTTCCTGTATTTTTATCCACTACCACCTCTACTTCGGCATTATCATTTACATCAAGTTCAAAATTAAGTTCTAGCCCTTTTATATCCTCTAAGATAATTTCTTTACCTTCTAATCGAGCTCGTTTCTCTTCGGGGCTTAAAAAGTGGATGTATGCATTATCTCCTATAGATTCTGTTTCGTTTAACGGAATTTTAAACATAGTTCCTCTTTCTGTTTTCGCATTAACATCAATAACCAATTCATCGGTTGGCCCTTTGATAGTTGCTTCACCACTAATAAAACCTGTACCATAATAAAGTGACTCTTCATCTTCTTTGGTATCTAGAACAAGGAGTCTTTCATTAGCCAATACTTCTAATCCAAGTTCCCATTTAGAAAACCTTCGATGTGCAATATATCCGCTCAAAACACCTTTGGTTTTATATTTTGTATCTCTAATACTAACATCATCAAAGTTAAATCGTTGTTGTTTTAAAATAACCTTTGAGTTATCATCTAAATCAAGGTCAATATTAAGATAAGGTACAGTTAGTCCTGCCTGGTCTAATGTTAATACTCCATCCATAGAAGGGTTTTTATAACTTCCAGATATTTTTGCTTCTCCCGAAACGAATCCACGTATATTGGTAAGCACGATCCCTCCAAGTGCACTAAATTCTGAAATATTGAAGTTATCTAATTCCACATCTACATCTATTGAAGGGTTCTTTTCTGAAACATTGATTCCTCCTATTGCTGATAATGTTTTTTGTTTTTCATCATTAATTAGTCGTGTATTCACGGTATACTTTGTAAGATCCTCGTTTCCGGAAATATTAAATCTCAATTCTCCTAGCAGTGTTTTATTAACTTCCAAATCTCGAATCACCATAGTAGACGTAGGAAGGTAATTACCATTCTCTTGAAGAACAGACAATTCTCCATCTACTCTTCCTCTAAAATTTAAACTATCAATTCTGGGAGTAATTTTATTAAGGTCTACATTTTCAAAAGTTGCTTTTAGATCCTTATAGTCTTTACCTCTTGTAATACCATTGAGTTTGATCTCTTCATCGAGATAACTAAAGATTACCGATCGTATATCTATATTCTTAAAATCATTATCAAAAATGATCTTATTGTTTGCTCTACTCTTTTCTCTATTGGCATACCAGGTATGACCTTTATATGTGAAATCAGATTTTTTTATCCCCACTACAGAATTATTATCTTCGTTTATGGTATGATAAAACTCTAGATTAAAGTTGTCTTTATTATTTTCTCCTCCTCTAAATTCTGAGTGCATAAACAAGGTATCCTTTAGCGTAACATTAATCAAACTAAACTCAGAAACATCATAGTGCTTAGAGTCGATGCTATCGATAGCGATATAGGTGTTAAATAATGGGTTTTTATTATCAATCTGAATATCTACATCTTCCATAAAATTATCAAAGGCTCGAATAGATGGTGATTTAAACGTAAGTTTAAACTCTGATTCATTACTCTCTACTTTTCCTTTTATAACAGTATTGGGAGCGAATTCAATTTCAGGAAAGAATACATCAACTATTTTATTATAAATATTGAAATTAAACTCCATAAACTCATCATCAGTAATTTCGGTAGCCTCAAAATTGGTATACAAGCTTCCTATAGAATTTCTAAAGAGGTCATATACATTTTCGAACCTAAAAACTCCTTTCACATTACCCTCTACAATATCCGGACTATTGATCGTAATAGTACGTATATTCTTATCATCAAAACCTGATGTGATCTCAAAATCTTCAAAATAAAACCCCGCATTCTGGTTGGTATATAGTGCTTTTTCAAAAGCAATAGTTCCAAAAGCATCATTGATACCTGTTCCTTTCATATTCATATACACATCTCCATTAAGAACAGAAATACTATCTCTGGTAAACAAGTTTAGTTTATTAAGATCCATATGATCTACATACGCCTTAAAATTATAGTTATGTATTTCTTGTGACAAATCAGCAACCCCACTAAAACTAAACCTCACATTAGGATCTTTAGAATTAAGGTTACCATCAAAGACACGATCTTTAAGGTTTCCTTGTGCTTTTAAATTGGTATATGTATATCCATTAAAATCAAGCTTGCTAATATCTCCTTCTATCTTGGTGTCTAGGCTTTTTAAAGTAAACCCTGTTCCATCTACATGAATATCAAAAACAGAATTCCCTATTGATTTTCTACCTAGTAACTGTCCCACATTAAAATTATTGGAAATAATATTTCCATTATACGATGCTCGTTCTAAATCATTAAGGTTTTCCAGCAAAACAAAGGCATTTACCTTTCCCAACTGTGAAAACAGATCCATATCCACATCTACAGCTTTTGTTGTTACTATAGCATTACCAACTGCCCGTACACTACCAAACTGATATAATTGTCGTGGTAAGGAGTTGCCTAATACATTGGGTAGTAAATTCACCAGATCATAATAATTACTGGTTAAATTTTTAAAATCTCCTTCAAGTTCAAATTTCGAGGCATTGCTAACTGCATTTCGAATTCTTATATTTCCTTGTATTACAGATCTATCTAATCCCGAAATATTAGCATTCACTATTTTAAAATCATTAAGTACTCCTCGTACTGATGTATTTTGCATGTTTAGCATTTGGTTCTTTCCAAATTCTTTGTAGAAAGGAATCAAATCATTAGTAGAAACAGTCGCTTTTTCAAAATCTGCAGTAATATTTACTTTATTTTCAAAGTCGTCTAACCCTCCAACATCATAAGAAAATAGGATTTCACCTTCAATCTTAGAGTCCTTGGTCTCTATAACCAACTCCTGAAATCTCATATCTGTTGCTGTTATCGTAAAACAGGTTTGAAGTTTGGAGACGTCTAATCCTCTAAAATCTTTAAATGATAATGCATCTATAGTAACATACACATCATCTCCATCTACTACCAGGCTCTCTGCATCAAGCGTGATATCGGTATATTCTACAGCTTTCGGTTTTCTTAAATTCTCATTGGTAAAACTATATTTTCCTCGTTGCAGATTGATATTTTTTGTTGAAAGGATAAACTTTTCTCCAGAAGGTGGTTTTTTTCCTGTATTAAATTTCCTAACAAACGTCATCAGGTTATCACTACTTTCATCTTTATATATTTTCATATCAAAGATCAAATCTTCTATAGAAACTTGCCCTAATTCAGGCCTGCCTTTGGTAACTTGTGTAATACTACCTATCGAAGTTTTTATACTACTTGCATATATCAATGTATCCTGATGATGATCTCTGACTAAGATTTCTTCGAGATATACATTACCGGCATAAGTTAATCCAATTCGGTCAATATGAATATCAACACCATAAGTTTCATTAAGGTAATTGGTGACTTTTTCTGCAAAATATGTTTGAACTGCAGGAATAGAAAACAGCACTACCAAAAATGCAAATAGTGACAGAAGGACAAGAAATATCCTTAACAATATTTTCCTAAATTTCCTGATACGTTTTATTGTTTTAACTTTGTTGACAATATTAACAATTTCTATGCCTTTTTCCTCATAATGAATCCACAAAAAACATACATTCTCGGTATTGAGTCTTCATGCGACGATACTTCTGCAGCTGTACTATGTAATGGACAGGTTTTATCCAATGTTGTTGCATCACAAAAAATACATGAGTTATATGGTGGTGTTGTACCCGAATTAGCTTCTAGAGCACATCAGCAAAATATTGTTCCTGTAATTGATCAGGCAATTAAACAAGCAAATATAGAGAAAGAAGATTTACATGCTATCGCCTTTACCCGAGGTCCCGGGTTAATGGGATCACTATTAGTAGGTACTTCTTTTGCTAAGTCATTAGCCCTGGCCTTAGATATTCCATTAATAGATATTAATCACATGCAAGCCCATATTTTGGCTCATTTTATTGAAGATGATGAATCTGACACCCCAGAATTTCCTTTTCTGGCAATGACCATAAGTGGTGGACATACACAAATTGTTAAAGTTAATGCACATTTTGATATGGAGGTTATTGGGGAAACCATCGATGATGCTGTAGGAGAAGCTTTTGACAAAAGCGCAAAGATATTTGGTTTACCCTACCCTGGTGGCCCTTTAATTGACAAGTATGCTCAAACAGGTAACCCGAAAGCCTTTCCTTTTCCTAAACCTAAAGTTGGTGAACTCAACTTTAGTTTTAGCGGACTTAAGACTTCTGTACTTTATTTTGTTCAGAAAAAAGTAAAAGAAAACCCCAACTTTGTAGAAGAAAACCTTAATGATATTTGTGCTTCTCTACAGTACACGATTATTAATATTCTAATCGATAAGCTAAAAAAAGCATCTCAACAAACGGGAATTAAAACTATCGCTATTGGAGGTGGTGTTTCTGCAAATTCTGGAATTAGAAAAGCTTTGAAAGATGGAGAACAAAAATATGGGTGGAAAACTTTTATTCCCAAATTTGAATATACAACAGATAATGCCGCAATGATTGGGATTGTGGGATATTTAAAATATCTGAAGAAAGATTTTACAGATATGAGTGTTGTTGCTAAAGCACGAATACAACTGTAACCCATAATATTCTAATCTTAAAAATAACAAAAGAGTAAAACGCTGAAACTACCAAAATGCAATTATTCTATAATCAAACCTTAACCGAATCTAGTACAGAAATCAATTTTTCGAGAGAAGAGAGCAAACATATTGCCAAAGTACTACGAAAAAAAGAGGGAGATCAATTACATATTACCAATGGGCATGGGTTTTTATTCATTGCCTGTATCACATTTTCTAATCCCTCCAAATGTATTGCAAAAATTGAAAGCTATAAACAACAACATCATAGAAAACATAGAGTACACCTGGCTGTTGCTCCTACAAAGATGAATGATCGATATGAATGGTTTTTGGAAAAAGCTACAGAAATTGGCATTGATGAAATTACTCCTGTCATTTGTGATCATAGTGAACGAAAAATCATTAAAGCAGAACGATTCGAACGCATTCTGCAAAGCGCAATGAAACAATCTCTACAGTGTTATTTACCTAAACTAAACCCTGCTATTACATTTTCAGAGTTTATACAACAGAAAAATAAAGACCAATTATTAATTGCTCATTGCGAAGAGACCAAAAAACAATCTCTAAAAGATGTTGTTCTACCACAATCAAACATTACCATTCTTATTGGTCCCGAAGGAGATTTTTCGACAAAAGAAATTGATGCAGCACTAAGTTCAGGATATACTCCTGTTACATTGGGAGAAACCAGATTGCGCACTGAAACTGCTGCAATTGTAGCAGTGCATAGTGTAGCTTTTACTAATGCATAGTAAATAAGATTCTTACTTATTATCTAGAAACTTTACTATATGTTTGCCTCTACTAAAAAAATTAGGCTCTTTTATTTTTTTTCCGCATAATTTTTGGCCCATACCACAACCAAAACCCTGTAATCGTAAAAATAAGTAGTGATAATCCCATAGTGGTGGTATAAGTGAGTTTTAATATTTCACTTTTAGTATTGAATACATCATCAAGAAATGATCCATCATGAATATTTTCAATGAAATCAGAACGTCTTTTTCCTATATGTAATATTTTGCCTGTAGCTCCATCTACCTGAATTCCCCAATAATGATCTTTAAATACAAATTTTACAATACCTTTTCTGGGCCTTGCATCAATCCTTGATAATTTAAGTGATAGTTTAGCATCAATTGAATCATGCAAAGTGTTACATGCAATAGTATGTAATTTATCAAACGATAACCACTTTTCTAGATTTGTAGAAGTTCCTTGATATGATTTAGGTAGAATATACCCATTGCTGTGTTTTTTCCAGCCCAAAAGCAAGCCGCTCATTGAAATAACGACAAACAACAAAAATAAAAGAAGTCCCATTGTTTTATGTATTTTACGTATACTTCTTAAAATAGAAGCATGTTTTTTTCTGTTCATAAAAAATAAAATAAAAACAGCCTATCGCTTCGTTAAGCATAGGCTGTTGTTTGAAAAATTAGAAATTGGCTCTTAACGAAAGAATAAAATTCCTTCCGGGAGCAGAAATGCCTGAGCTATATTGACGATAACGTTGATCTGTAAGGTTTTCTATACCCGCATTAACCGTAAACGTTTCTGTTAAATCGTACATTGTTTTAATGTTAAGCGTATGCCAAGAAGGGGAATAGTTATTTCCATTAGTATCTTTAGCATAGATTTCATCTTTACCTTGTTCAGAAACGGCCAAGTCTTCAAATTTTCGTTCTCCTTGATAAGCAGTGTAAAATTGTAAGCTCAAACTTTCAGCTTTGAAATTAAGGCGAGAAATTCCAAATAATGGAGCTGAATGCCTTGAAGCACCAGTTTTACCATCATCTAACTCTTCTTCACCTATCTGATAGTTTAAGTCTGAAGAAATGCTAAATCCAGCCGGGAGTTTTACTTCTAATCCTACCTGCACACCATATACATTGGCCTTTGCTGCATTCTGGATAGCTTGTACCTGGCTCATTTCTCCATCGTACAGAATGCTACTTTGTCCATTAAGTTGGAAATTTCTTCGCACTAATGCATTGCGCAAAATAGTGTAATAGCCTGTCATATCAATTTTAATAAAATCCCCAAAAACTTTGGCTATCCCTAGATCAAAATTATAAGCATATTCTGCATCTAAGTCAGGATTGGGAACAGTAACCGCTCCCGGTTCAGAATCAAAAACTTTTCCGACATCATCTACATTAGGTGAACGAAAAGCTGTTCCGAAATTAGTACTAATCACCCATTTTTCTGAAGGACGATACACTCCGCCAATACTTCCTGTTAATGCACCATTATTAATGTTGGCTTTTTTAAATGGAAATGGGTAAAAATCTAAACTGCCAGTAAAATCTGCATCCAAATTAAATTGATTGTATCGCAAACCCGCTTGCAAAGTAAGTTTGTCAGAAGCTTTTAAAGCGTCATTTAGATAAACTGCAATAGAACTCCAATTAGCATTTGGATATCGAGATGGGGCTATTTCATTTTCTCCTGTTGAAATATCTGTTACTTGCCCCACAGAGTTCACATCATTTAAAACATATTCTGCACCGTAGTATAATGTATTTTTAACTCCTGTTGATTTCTTAAAATCAAGATTAACAGAGTATGCTTCGACTTGTTCTGTATTAGTGGATCGCTCATTTTTATTCAAAGATCTATCTATTCTACTTTCTTCAAAAGATTGAAAAGTCAGATTTAAAATCACTTGATCATAGACAACATTATCATCATCATGCACAATCTTTAGGTTATTCATCATCCACTTTTGTGGGCCATAATTCCATTCTGCATAGCGAGCGGTTCCCTCTCTTATACGATTATGTCTATCATATCTACCATAAGGCGATGTTTCTGAATAATGAAATCCATATTGGAAATTCAATTTTTCATTAGGTTTAAACAATATTTTTTGCATTACATTCATTTGAGAATAAGCAGAAGGGATTTGTAACAATGGATCATCTTGGGTAATTATGTTATCTACATCACTTTGCCTTGTCACATAATACGATTTTAAATAGTCATCGGGGCCATTGCTTCCTTGTTTTAAATGATCAAAATCCCAAGCACTAAAACTCGTAATTGATGCCCATTTTTCCCAACCAATGTTTACATCAAAATGTGCTGTTTTTTCATTATTAGCAGAAGAATATCGTGTTATTGCTTTCCCACTAATCAACAAATCATCTGAAATAGATAATTGAGGGGTCAATGTTTGAAAACTCATCACCCCACCAATAGCATCACTACCATATATAACAGACCCTGGTCCAAAAAGTACTTCAGTATTTTCTGTCGCAAAAGGGTCAAGGCTAATTATATTCTGAAGATTTCCACTTCTGTAAATAGCTGTATTCATCCGGATTCCATCTACAACATACAGTAGCCTATTAGTAGCAAAACCTCGAATCATAGGACTACCCCCACCTTGCTGGCTTTTTTGGACATACACTTTACCAGAAACACTGAGTAAATCTGCTGCTGTCTGTATATTTTGTAAAGCCACATCTTTAGATGAAATTGAAATAACTTTTGAAGGTACATCATCAGAGGTTTGATTCCAACGTGTACCAGAAATCACTATTTCATCCAGGTTTAGATTAGACATTTCAAGTAGTACTTCAAAATTATCAGATTCTAGTTCTGAATAGCTTTTTACTACCGCTCTATAGCCTAATATGCGTATTTCTATTTTTTCGGTTTCTTTAAAAGCAGAAATATCTGCTTGTCCTTTTACATTTGTGATTATATAACTTTTGGGGTTTTTACTAATCAGAGTAACCAATTCTAATGGTTTATTTGTGTCTAGATCTTTGACAGTTATAGTTTGGGAGAAGACAGTATTAGCCACTCCAAACAATAACAATAGAATAATATTTTTCATTGTTAAAAACTTAAATTAAACAAAATCAATACCTTGAAATAGGTATAGCTATCCCTACTCTTATTACTTAAAGAGAGCGTTTAAGAAGAAATAAATACTATGTTTAATTAATATTGAGGCGGTGGTGTATTAGGAAGCAAAGAAACGACATTATATGACAGAAGATAGAAAGTATCCAACTTATGTTCTTCATTTGTATTTGCGAAAACCCAATGAGTTTTTTCAGTAAAATAAAGCGATTTATAGAAAGAAATCAATCGATCTTGTGTTTCTTTTTTTTCTGAATTAGTATTAAATAGATTTGTTACCAATTGGGTAAGTTGTTGATTTAGTTTAGTTTCTTCATTATCTAACCAACACCAATAATAAATAGTATTACCAACTATTTTAGATTCAACCACATCATACATCTGTCGATTGTATTCAAATTCTTTTGAGTGTTCCCATTTTAGTTGAGTTTTAGATGCTGCTATTGAGAATTTTAATAAAATGAGTTCATCTTTATCAATTCCTTCAATCATCATCTGTTTAACTTCATGTTTTACTATCGATTTTTGATATTTAAGCCAACAATGAGTCGTTATAGCAGGAACTATAAGGATTACTAGAAATACTATGGATGCTATTTTAGTTTTCAAAATTACTTTTCAATCTTATAAAGATACAAATAAGGTAACAGCTTTTATGATAGGAGCAAAAGTTATGGTATTACTGTAAATAGAATCTTTATTTGCTCGAAGAATGTCTACATTTTCATCATCTTCTATAAGAGAATATTGACTAAAAATAAGAAACCGCTTTAAACACTGTATTTAAAGCGGTTCTATTACAAATAATATCTAAGCGTTCTACTCTTTAAAGAACTTCATTACACGAGTTTCTCCGTTTTTAGTTCTTAGTTTAACTATGTACACTCCTGATTGTAAACTTTCTGTAGATAGTATTATTTTTCCTTCTTGACCTATTTCTGCATTTTGAGGAACTATCTTACCTTGCACATTAAAAACCTCAACCTTTGTGATTGTAGATGTTTTTTCGATATTTATGGTAAGCTCATTATTTACAGGATTAGGATATAGTAATCCATCTTTTTCTAAAGATTTTGGTTCTTCAGTTTTAGAACCTGCTTTACTTTTACAGAGATCTTCTTTATATTCTACTCTAATTACAGGGTGTTCTATTCTTCTATATTCATCTACAAAAATTTGTTGCGCACTTTTGGCAATACAAGGCTTATGCTTTATTTCTTTCAAGCCTATTTCTTTTTCACAAATTGTACCAGTCTTACCGGTATCTGTAGTCTCTACAAGATAAATCTCTGTAGCCCCTGCTCCAAAAGAAGTGGTATATCCTGTAAAGGCAAATCCTTTATCATAATTATCGGTTACCATTTCCATCCCTCCTTCTTGTTTATCTCCTCCATATTCACGTGCCCATTGTAAAGTACCACCAGCATCTGTTTGAAACAGCATAGCTTTACGTGATGAAATAGCTTGTTGACCAACTACTGTAAATAACTGGTTATTTGCTCCATCAATAGTTTCTTCTAAACTAAACCCAAGTTCTGTTCTCTCCGTTCCGTATGTCTTCATTCCTAAAAAGTTACCTGCTCCGCCCAGATATAATAAAAATGCATCATAAGAATTATTAATCCCAAAACTATTGGTATACCCCGTAAGAACGTAATTACCATTTCTATCTTGTTTCACGCAAGTGGCTACATTTCTATATCCCATTGTAGGATCTAATTCATTAGGGTATCCTAATATTCTGTTCCACTCTATAGTAAGATCAGGTTTTAGTTTTATCACAAAAAGATCTGTAGGTGGGTTGGCTAATGTAGTACTAACCCCGCACCAGTAATTGGTAGTAGATCCTGCAATAATATACCCTCCATCTCTTGTTTGTTCTATCCACATACCTCGTTGATCTCCCTTACCTCCAATTACTGTAGCTCTTGTTAGGTTTCCTTGTAAATCTGTTTTAACAACATATACATTGGTTCCTGGAAATGCTGTATAACTTCTGGTTTCACCAACAAGAATATACCCGGGTTTTCCTGTTACTTCTCTAGTATTTTGCACACAGTGAGCGGCATCATATTGTTGCCCTCCATATACAGCAGAAAAAACGAGAGCACCATTAGTGTCTGCTCCCATAAGATATGCGTCTCCACTCCCAAAACCATAACTACGAGTAACTCCAGCAGCCACATAAGCTGTGCTATTGTTGGGATTAAAATAAGTGGATTGTCTCACCGAGTTAAAATACTCATAATCTTGACCTCCGTAAACTCTAGACCATATTTGATTACCGCTAAGATCTGTTTTGACCAGGGTAGCTTCCAGACTACCAATGAAGTTTTTTGAAGTATACCCTGCTATCAAATACCCCCTTTCGACTTGTTGTAACTGAGTAAGAGATCTACCCATTTCTGATTTTTCTGTTCCGTACGTGTGTTGAAATTGTGAAAAGCCCATACTTGTAATAAAGCAAAAGGCCACACTACATAAAATTGTTTTCATGATGATTTATATTTAAATTGGTTAAAAATATATTCCTCTATACTACAGCTTAAGCCAAGGTTCAAACAATCAGCCTCCTTTGCTATTGATTTTTCTGCATATCTGGTGAGGAGAAATCAAAGATTTATTCTGATACCTCCTACTTATACTCGCTTCTACTAATTTACAAAACAACACGATGATTATCAAGTGGTTACACCCCATAAATACAGAGGTAAAAGCCTGTTTTATTTTAAGTATTTACTAGTAGATTACAAGACAGTATTTGTAAATTTATAGAGAGTATCTTTCGCTACAAATTGATATCTTTATCACTTAATGCAATTCATTATGATACAGGTAGTAAAGAGAGTTTTTTTGATCGTTTTGATATGTTGGTGTTGTTCTTCAAATACGAATGATGCAGTACCAGGGGCAGATGACAAACCTACACCAATACTTCCTGTAAATGAGCAAAACACAATCAGCGCTCTTGAGTATATTGATGAATCTGTACTTGCAGATCAGGAAATTAATGGTGTTCCTATCGGAGGCTTTTCGGGAATTGATTATCAAAATGGTAAGTGGTACATTATCTGTGATACTTCGACCCCGCCTATACGATATTATGAGGCAGATATAATCTATACCAAAGATGGATTTACATCGGTTGGGATTACCGCTATGGTAGAAATTAAAGATGATACAGGTACTCCTTTAACACAAGGAGTTGTTGATCCCGAAGCTATACGGTTTGATCCTGTTACCAAAACTATAGTATATACTAGTGAAGGCTCTATTACTAATGGTGTGGATCCGGCTTTGATCGAAATAGCCCCAGAAGGAAGCCAGATTAAAAGTTTTACATTACCAGATAACTTTAAAGTTAATACTGTAAATGACTTGTCAGGACCTAGGCATAATGGAGTCTTAGAAGGTCTTTCATTAGGTTTTGAGAATAAAGGATATTGGATTTCTTTTGAGCTACCTCTTATTGAAGACGGTCCAGAACCCACGACTACAGATACACAATCTCCCGTAAGAGTTACATATATAAACAAAACATCGGGTATTGCTGAACGGCAATTTGCCTATGAACTAGACCCTGTAGCACGTGAGGCCACACTAGGTACTACATTTGAAGTGAATGGTTTGGTAGAAATTCTAGAATACGACACTAACAAATTTCTAGCATTAGAGCGTTCTTTCTCAACGGGCTATATTGATGGCGGAAATACAGTAAAGATTTACAAGGTAGATGCTACAAACGCTACGAATACACTTTCTATAGATGCATTGACTGCTGTATCCTATACTACAGCGACAAAAACTTTGCTTTTTACTTTTGACAGCATTCGAAATCAACTTACTAATAACACTGTAGACAACCTTGAAGGTTTTTCGTTTGGACCAAAATTAAAAGATGGTAGTCGAACAATCGTCGTAATTTCTGATAATAATTTTAATTCCTTTTTTCCACAACTTAATCAATTCGTTGTTTTAAAAGTAGTGCCGTAGTGGTATTCCTGTTTAATACCAGTTAAGTTCTTAGCTTTATCAAAAACCTTTCGATTTGTCTTCTGTGTCTTAAAATATGGACAATAGCGTGTTCTAACAACTGTTCAACATTATACTGCTGTCCCCATGCTACTGTTATTTTCTTATCGGGATCCTTTTCTTCAAGATATAAATCAGGGTAATCCTTAAACAATTGTTCATTATAAATAAACAATTCCTGTAATCCTGTTTGATATTCTTTTACACTACTCAATGGTTTACGTTTTACAAAATCGATTTGTTCTCCTAATGATTTTCTTATTTCAATAACATAACAATATCCAGCTCTTATCATATGGGTCAAAATAGTCTGTATTGACCTACAGTCCGGATCTTTGGTTTTATCATCCACAATAGCAATCAATTTATGGTTACTAACGTCGGACAAAACAGTAAGAACTTCTGTCAACGCTTTTTCATATTCATCTAACAAAGCGCCTACTGCTCCTTGATCTCTATATTGCTTCATTGTTTTAAAATTTGTTTGGATAAATTGTATGTTATCCAAATTCTAGATTATATTCTTTTTGTTGGTTTTGGATATTATTTCTTAGCAATTAAAATAATTCCATTTCTATATAAATCTAATGCCTGATTTAAAATTAAATTGATTGTAGATATCGGTAGGTCATTATTTGGGTCTATTCTAAAAATTTTCATTCTTGCGCGATCTCCTGTTTCTAATTGGGGATGATCAAGATGTTTTCCTTCTACCATAAGGAAATAAGGCTCATTAGTTTTTTTATCGACCCATAAGTAACAGAACATTTTTCCTTTATAACAAAAACATGGCATCCCATATTTACGTGTTTCGGTAATATTTTTATCTTGATTAAAAATAATATCACGCATAGTCAACAAACAGCTTTTGTTGGGCTCATTCTTATCAAAATAAAATTGGTCGTTAGTATTCATTATTTTCTTGATTTATTGAACTGGTTTATTTTTTTTCAATTTTCAAAACTTATAATCTTTGATAAACTATATAAGCATGTAAAGAATGAAGTCCTACAAAAATTAAAGCAATTAAGATATAAATTACCGATAGATTCAAAATTCTAAAAAAAGTTTTATTTCCTATCAATCCAATTCCTACAAACCAAATTATAGTTGTACATGCCGGGGAGACAAACCCAATCATACTTTGGCTCCAATTAGATAGAGGATAAGCGATCATACAAATCCATGAAAGAAAGTACAATATAATACCAATTAGATATATAACAAATCCAATCTTTTGCACTCTTGTCTTCAATGAAAATATCATTATTGCAGGTATTGTCAGCACAATGATTCTTAAAATATTTTCGCTGTAGTTTAATGTTTTAGGTATATCTTTCCAAAATATTTCGGGACTATAACTTTTAGGAAGAGCATCAACAAAAATGATATTCCATAAAAAAATCGGAATCAAAAGTAAAAAGCAATTTTTGAAATATTTTTTAATTTTTAAACTCATCTTCTTGTATATCAAAGATTAATTTATGTTGTTTACTCAAATAGAGTAAATACAAGTATTATTTCAGAAAAAACCATCCATGACTACCTGCCACTGCTCCTGCGGTGGTAATCAAACTCAATACAAGTAAAATCCAATGCATACGATGCATAAATCTGAACGTTTTTGCGGGATTATCTTCTGCATATTTTTTAAACAACTTGTGCAATACAAGTGGTTCTAAAACATAGAGAATCAGTGAGAATAACACCCAAACCAAAGTCATAGCATGAATCCACCAAAACCTGTAATCAAAATATCTATCCCATGCATCAAGTACATACAGCATATAAAATCCCGTTATACCTGTGATTAATGTTGTGATTTTGGCTTGCAAGGCAAATTTACCTTCAATCTGTTCGAAAGTTTTTATCTGGTCTTCTTTTGATTTCAACTTTTTAATAGCAGGAATAATTACGGTCGTTACCATAGCCACTCCGCCTATCCATAAAATTACAGCTAGAACGTGTAGTACCCTTGCCAATGTAAAGTATTCCATTTTTTTATTAATTATGTGATTTTACAATTTGATCTAAATGATGTTCCATATGATTTACATAATCTTCAATCAAAAACTTTAAATCAGATTTTTCTCTTTCACTAATTTCAATTTGATAAGCCAAAGTATACTCATCCTGCAATTCGATTATTTTCTTAATTCGCTCATTAATAGCTAACCAAAAACCTAATATTTCATCAGAATTAGCTTCATTATAATGATTGGCATTAACGAGTTCATTTTGATTATACTTTCGAATTTTGTAGGGTTTGTTTTCAAATTGAATTTCTGTAAATCTTTGCAGGTTATTTATTCCAGAATCTATCAGATGGCCTAAAATCTCTTTTTTCGACCATTTATCTGGTAAAGGTTTGAACCTAAGTTCATTTTCACTACTGTTTTTCATAAGTTCTGTTCCTCTTTCCAGTAGATGATTAAATTGCTGTATTATATCAGGTATTTCCATTTTTGAGTACGTATTGTATATGATCAGACTATCGTATCAAAGTTACGAAAGGCAATTGTACTTATATACATTCATAAATGTTTATGTAATCATTATTTTTTTAATTAAATGATAACATTATTTCACTTGGCAACACTCCTTAAAAACTCGCTTAAATGGAAATAATAACTGTTGCAGGTAGTTTTTCTGTTTTGGATATGACATATGATTTTCTATAATCCCTACATCGTCTGCTTCACCTTCACGATTATAATATGTTCCGAAAGCCAAATCCCAATAGGGAAGAATATTTCCAAAGTTTCTGGCCTCGTGTAATAATTTGCTATGATGAAAATGATGTATCTGTGGAGTTACAATCAGATAATCCAAAAAACCTGTTTTGGTTTTAATATTGGCATGAGAAATATATGCTATAACTACATGTGTAACTCCTACCAAAAAGATAATTTCTTCAGAAAATCCTAAAAGCAAAAGTGGTATCATTTTGAAGACAGTATTTAGAAAGATATTAATTGGATGTATCCAGTTGGTTTTAAACCAGTTTAATGAAGTTGGTAAATGATGAATCGAATGTATTTTCCAAAGTAACAAACTTAGTATTGATTTACGATTTCCTATATGACTCATTCTATGGTAGAAATAAGGCAAAAATTCTCCTATTATATTTGCGACCACAAATGTTAGTATGAAAGGAACGTCATCCCATATTTCTGATGGTTTAAAGAAATTTTGTTGACAATATAGAACAAAAGACAGTGATACTGTTTTTCCTAACGCATCAAATAATGCTGTCGAAAATATAAAGTGCTTTACATCTATTGCCAGATTATCTTGTTTAGTTTTCCAATCGGTTTTTAAAGGAATGATTTTTTCGAATATTAAAATATAAATTGCCGTAAAAAGAAAGACGATATAAGACGATATTTCAAAACTCCAACTCTTACTAATCGTTAAGGATGCAATTACACCGGTTATTAATAGTAGAGCGGGAACGGCTAAAATGGATAAGATTTTATTTTGTTTCATTATTCTATTTTAACCTGTAGTCGTGCAAATAGAACAAAAAGACGCAAGTTTATACAATTAAATTTATTTTCCCCATCTCAGTTATCAACTCTGGTGGTAATTCGCAATCATTTTTGAGTAGAAACCCTGTTATCTGCCCTTTAGTATTGTATGATATTTCTATACAATCGGTCACTAATTCTTTTAGTTTTTTCCGTCCTCTTTGTATTCTTGACTTAGTAGCGGTTAAACTCAGGTCTAAAATTTTGGCAATTTCTTTTTGAGGTTTTTGTTCAATATCACTTAGATAGAGCGCTTCTGCATATTGCTTCGGAAGATAATTCTGAATAACAAAACCCGACAAATCGCACACACAAGCATTAGATATTGATGTCTCAGTAACCTCTGGTTGATCTTTTATAATTGTGGTTGGTATTTTATTTTTTCTGTAATAATCTGCAATCGTATTTCTTGTTACTTGAAAAAGCCAGGATTTGTAATTATTGATGCTCTCGTTTTTGTGTATGGCAGTATGCAGCTTTATACCTACCTCCTGTACTATATCCTCTCCAATATTATCATCATTAACTTTTGTCTTAATGAAATTTAATAACGGTTTTTCATACTCTTTCCAGATACTCTCGAATTGCATACAGTTATCTTTTTTGTATTACTTCTTCTGAGGTTAATCCAAATATAGGTGGAGTCTTTATCTCTAATAGTGCTAGGTATGTATATAATACTCCTCTGTGATGGATTTCATGCTCTACCATAGCTCTTAATAATTTCCATATTGTTATTTTGTGGCCTCCTGGTGTTTCACATTTTTCGATTAAATCTTCGGGCTTAAGCTGTGAAAGAATTTCTACCGATTCGAGATGGAGTTCATTATACAAATTAATTGTCTTTTGATATCCTTTTGCATAACTTTCTCCGCAACCTGTATATAAACTAGGTCTTAGTTGAACATTTTCGACATACATCAACCTTTCTGTAAGTGCCAGGTGTCGTATGATATCACCAATAGTAAATTTTCCTTTACCCGTTGTCCATTCTATGTTTTCGGTTGGAATATATTCAAATAACCTCCTTGTACGGTCTTTTATCCTAGCATAATACCCAAGAAAACCATCTATATCCTTTATTTCCATAACTTCATTGGTCAATGTTAAATTTTTACTTAAAGTAAAGATTAAAACGCATTCATTCAAAGTTACTATAATGATTTTGAATAGCACAGAATCTATAGCGCAAAACTGTAAAAGGTTATAAATATGCTATATACCAGAAATCATTTAAGAAGAGTCAATTTTGTAGCTCCTGTCATTTTTAAAGTTTTATCTTGTGTATATGCGATTATAGATAATTCATCATTTTCTGAAATCCAATCAGGAATGGTCATAGATATATTACCTGACTCTTCTTTTTGAACCATACGGTTCGCTACGATATTGGTGTTTTTTAATGTCCTATCCCGGTTTTCACCTCTCGGTATATTTGTAATACGCTCTGAAACTACCAAAGCCAATGTAATCGTATTGAATGACTCACCATCTACCTTATAATTAAAAACAATATGAGAAGGTTCTTGTCGTATATCTTTTATCAAAATAGTAGAATTAGCACTAGCTTTTGAATATTTTTTTAAAGCTATATCTGCTTTATAATGATCAGACCCTGTAAAATGCTCACTTCCATTCACCACCAATTGCGGAGTATAAATAGATCTGCTGTTAAATTGTTCTGCATAACTTTTTTGATAATCACTAAACATTGATGTACTAAATGGATCTTTCCATCCCAATCTATTCCAATAATCGACATGATAGGATAGCACAACTACATTTTGATCTTTGTGTTTTTTCTTAATATTCTCAAGTAATTCATCTGCCGGTGGACAGCTACTACAGCCTTGTGAGGTAAACAATTCTAATACTATAGCTGATTTATTGCCTTCCTGAGCATTTACAGGTATCAAAACAATAAGCGTTAATAGCATCATAAGCTTCTGTAACATGTGCATAATTTTAGTACTTTTAGGCTTTATTTTAGACGAGTATGATGATAAAACTTACTGGATATATCTTCTTTTTTTTGGTAACCATATCAATTTATGGACAGGACATCGCTATTTTACAATATAAAGGAGGTGGTGATTGGTACAGTAATCCTACGGCTCTTCCTAATCTTATTACATTTTGTAATCAAAATATTAATACTGCAATACCTGCTAAGCCTAAAACGGTAAAACCAGAGAGTGTTGATATATTTCAGTATCCATATATTCATATGACAGGGCATGGTAATGTGTTTTTCACAGATGTAGATGCCAAAAATTTAAGAAATTATCTATTAAGCGGTGGTTTTTTACATATTGATGATAATTACGGCATGGAGCCATATATTAGAAAAGAACTGATTAAAGTTTTTCCTGATAAAGAGCTGGTAGAATTACCTGTTACGCATCCGCTCTTTTCTTCAAAATATAATTTCCCGCAAGGATTGCCCAAAGTCCATGAGCATGATGGAAAACAACCACAGGCATTTGGGATTATCCACGAAAATCGCCTGATACTATTATTCACTTTCGAAAGTGACTTGGGTGATGGCTGGGAAAACCCTGAAGTACATAACGATCCTGAAGAAGTTCGTACCAAAGCACTAAAAATGGGGGCTAATATTATTAAATACGCTTTTGAAAATTAATGTCTGAGCAATTACACCACCATAATAATCGGTTTTTAAAAAATCAATTCCCGATAACCCTTGTATGTGATCGGGTGAATTCACCTGCCAATATTGGAAGTATATTTAGAATTGCAGATAGTTTTGGCATAGAGCAAATCTATTTTTGTGGTAAGGATATTACCGTAATTAGCAAGCGTATGCAACGTACAGCAAGAGCTACACATGAGATGATACCTCATCATCAAACAGAAGACATTATTGATACCCTACAGCAATTTAAATCTGAAGGGTATACCATTCTGGCATTAGAAATTACTGATACAAGTATTCCTGTTGCTGAATATAAACCTTCTTCCCAGGAAAAAATAGTACTCGTGATCGGTGAAGAAAATTTTGGAGTAGCTAATGAAGTTTTGGCATTAGCAAAACACAGTTTACATATTAATATGTACGGTAATAATAGTAGTATGAATGTTGCAACTGCAACAGGGATTGCTTTATATGAAATCACAAAACAAATGAATAGTAAAAAATAAGTCCCTGAGTTTATTAAAAAAAGACACAAATCAAAACTTTGTAACTTTGGATTTTGGTGTCCTGAAATTTTCAAATATGAATTCAAAAACAATTGCATACGGAATCTTAAGAGCAGTCACTATTATTATCGGTGTTCTGGGATTGCTGTGGTTTCTCTACAAAATACAATCTGTTCTTATATACATTGCCTTTGCTTCTGTAATTTCTTTAATGGGTAGACCATTAGTGTTGTTTCTTAAAAAGAAACTGAAATTTAAAAACTCATTGGCAGTAATCACCACATTACTAATTGTTATAGGGCTATTTATGAGTATTTTCATGTTGTTTGTTCCTATCATTAGTGAACAAGGACAGCTAATTGGTGAAATTGACATCAATAAATTGGGGGATGATCTTAATAGACTTAACCAGGAAGTAAGTAACTACTTTAAGGTAGAAAGACTAAATTTTGTAGAACTGATCAAGCAAACCGATCTGATGCAATTTTTAGATTTAAAAATTATTCCTAATGCCATTAATTCGTTTTTAAGTGGTTTCGGAGCTGTTTTAATTGGTTTATTCTCTGTGCTTTTTATTTCTTTCTTTTTATTGAAAGATAGTCTTCTTCTTGAAAATAGCTTATTAGTACTTGCCAAAAAAGAGGATGAAAGCAGGTTTATGAGGGCATTTACCAAAATTAAAGATTTACTCTCACGATACTTTGTTGGTTTATTATTACAGGTAGTTATTCTCTTTATCTTATACACCATACTCCTATTGATATTTGGGGTTCATAATGCCATTGCAGTGGCTCTAATCGCAGCAATTTGTAACCTCATTCCATATATTGGTCCTTTATTTGGTGGTGTATTTATGATTATACTAGCAATCACCAGTAATTTAGGATATGATTTCCAAACTGTGATTTTACCTAAACTCACCTATATTTTGATTGGGTATCTGATTATTCAATTAATTGATAATTTCTTAAACCAGCCCTTAATTTTTGGAAACAGTGTAAAATCTCATCCCTTAGAGATCTTTTTGGCCATTCTTATTTTTGGATTACTTTTTGGTATCGGAGGACTTATCGTTGCGGTACCTTTTTATACTGCAATCAAAGTAATTGCCAAAGAATTTCTTTCGGAATATAAAATTGTAAAAACACTTACCAAAGATCTCTAATTGAATCCTTTACTGCTACATAAAGAAGTCCAAGAGTTTATTACTGAAAAATCTTATAGTACACTCGATATAAGTACTCTAATTTTAAGCGGAAGTCCTTTTGAAGGGGTTTCTGCTAAAGAGTTAGCACAACAAATCCAGGGAAAACGTAAGGCAAAAAGAAAACTACCTACCTGGTATGCAAAAAACAAAATCTATTACCCTCCAACGCTCAACCTGGAGCAAACTTCTTCTGAAATAACGGCTTTGTATAAAAGTAAGCTTGTTTCAGGAGCGTCTTTAATCGACCTAACTGGTGGTTTTGGGATTGATGATTATTTTTTTGCAAAACATATGACAACAGTAATTCATTGTGAACTAAATGCATCACTAAGCAAAATTGCTGCACATAATTTTGAAATATTCGGTCAGGAAAATATCCAAACCAGTATTGGAGATGGGTTAGATATTTTAAAAGATCACAATACCTTGGATTGGATTTATATCGACCCTTCCAGAAGACATGATAGCAAAGGAAAAGTATTTTTTCTAGAAGACTGTTTACCCGATGTGCCTTCTAATTTGAGTTTACTTTTTAGCAAAAGTAACAACATTTTAATCAAAACTTCTCCCTTACTGGATATTCAAATTGGAAGTAACGCATTACAAAACATAAAAGAAATTCATGTCGTTGCAGTAGACAATGAAGTTAAAGAATTGATATGGATTCTTGATAAAACCTATATTGGAGATATCAAAATCATAACTGCCAATATTCAAAAAACAACACTTCAGGAATTTTCTTTTTTATTAAAAGATGAAGCTAAACAATCTGCCAATTTGGGGTTACCTATGACCTACCTTTATGAACCTAATGCTGCAATTCTAAAAAGCGGAAGTTTCCAAAGTATTGCCACTGCTTTTGAGTTAAAAAAACTTCATGTTAATTCGCATTTATATACTTCTGATCATAAAATTGATTTCCCTGGAAGAAGATTTGAAATTATAGCAGTGTATCCATATCAAAAAAAGGTACTGTCTAAAACAGGAATTACCAAAGCAAACATTACAATACGTAACTTTCCGGAATCTGTTGCTACCCTACGAAAAAAGTTTAAAATCAAGGACGGAGGTGATATTTATCTCTTTTTCACAACAGATTATAACAACAAAAAGAAGGTAATTCATTGTAAAAAGATTACTTCTTAAAACAATGAACTTGTTTAATTAGCTACTCAGAAAAAATAGAAGAATGTGCTATAAAATTTTCTATGTATAATTTTAACTCCTTATCATTTACCTTATCGATATTATCAAAAATATAATCCCTATCTTCTTCTAAATTTTTATGGTAACCAGCAATTTTAGGGGCATTGTTTTGAATACTTAGTCTAACCATTCTCAATTCTATATTATCTGGTTCAGACAATATAGCAGCATCTATCATCTTCTTTGCTTTGTTAAAATACGATATTTTGCTAAAAAGATTCCAGGAAAACGAAGCTTTTAATGCAAGTGCTGCACCATGATATCCCTGATAAATTGCTCCATCATTTTGCAACCCTTTTTGTGTAAGTTCATAGAACTGCTCAGTCTTTTCTTTAGATTCACTACACGTCTTATAAGCATCTCGTATATCTCCAATACGAACGGTTTCACCTATGGAAAAGAAAAAAGTTACTATGATCAATAAAATCTTCATTACTTTTTTATCGTAAAAAAAGTCGATTTATTATTTAGCCAGTGATATTTTAAGCAATAGATTACTCTTTTTACCATCATAAGCTTCCATAATTATATTTTTGTTCTGCAACATTGCAGCTTTAGTAAGTTCTAAAACATCTAAACGGGAATTTCTGATATCACTTCCGGTAAGAATTGCTTCTTTAGTAACCTCTCCTGTAGCCTCATTAATAACGTAGGATGTAAGGTATATAAATTCTTTTTTACCGTCAAAATATCGCGTTGGCGTTTCATCAAATGATCGTTTAAGATTAGTGAAGTCATCAACATAAAACAAATATAGTTTACCATCATTTTTAAAATTTAGATAAGACATACTACGTTTACTATTAGTTCCCATCTGATACTTTGGTAGTTTATGCATCCATATCATTGTATTATCAGATCCTAACTTCAGTACAAAAATGTCTCTGTAAAAATATCTATAAGTTGTTCTAGAACCCGAAGAACTCGATGTGGTAAATGATTCTAC
The DNA here is from genome assembly GCF_002846555.1 of Aquimarina sp. MAR_2010_214. Classification (NCBI taxonomy): domain Bacteria; kingdom Pseudomonadati; phylum Bacteroidota; class Flavobacteriia; order Flavobacteriales; family Flavobacteriaceae; genus Aquimarina; species Aquimarina sp. MAR_2010_214. The sequence goes on along the minus strand of NZ_PJMS01000001.1, from coordinate 3,097,849 downwards.
AAAACGTTGTTCTCCCAGAAAAGTTGTACTACCATCACTATTAAATACAACATCATTTATTCTAAGTTTTTCAAGGTCTTTTAGATCATTTTCTTTTTGTGTTCCTTCATTAACTCGCTCTTCTCTCTTTAGAGCAAGATCATCTAGGGTTTCTAAAGGAATATCACTTTTTATTACAGAACCTACTGTACCGCTATCAGACAAGGTAGCAGAAAAGACCCCTAAAACCTCTTCTTTATTATTTGAATTAGCATAAAAACCAGATATTTTTACTTTTCCAGCTCCGTCAACTTCAATAACGGCATCGGTTATAGATCTGCCAGAGATATCAATCTTACTTTTTATAATTTCACTCCCTTTCTCTTCGGTAATCCTAAAAACTTCAGTGCGATATGTATTTTCTAATTTATTTTTGTCCTTTGATTCTGAATTAAAAATAGAAGCGGTCATATAAAAATGACCATCATTACCAATAGCAAAATCTTCATTTTGAATGCTATCAGAAGAATATGGCAACGTCACTTTTCTTTTCCACAGAAGGCTTAGATCATCACTATACACAGCTAATCCTATCTTATCTCCTTTTCCAGAACTTGTTTCAATACGATACAAAATCAGTAGTTTTTTTTCATCCGCAGATTTTTTAAATACAAATTTGTTAATTCTTCCTCCCGCATCAAACCCATAAGTACTCTTAAAGCCAAAATCTCTATTAACATTTTCTCTGTCATTAACAAGTTGAATGGGTTTCTCTACCACAATCCCTGTAAGAGATACTTTTTGTGCATACGCTTTATCATTTATAGAATAAAACACTACAGCCTTCCCTCCTAGTTTCATAACAGTTTCGAAATTTCCTTTATCATCTACAACTTGTCGTTTCTTTACATCTTCTTTAAGGTTATCTAGAGCATATCGCTGTATAGTCATACTATTACGACCTTTCTTAATAGAAACAAGTCGGTTTCCTGAAGCTACATGATAGGTGTTTATACTTCGTATTCTTTTATACTTCTCTCCTATTTTAAAAGAAAAATCTTCAAGTAAAATAGGTTTTTGTGCAAATGTATAGCTAGAGATCAGTAAGGCAAAAACTAAAAGGTATTTACTATTCATTTTTATATTGTTTTTATAACTCTTCATAACATAATATATAGGTCAATAGTATACAAATATATAAAAGAAGTATTTAAGGTTTCTATAGCTAATTGATCAAAATTCCAGTCAATTTATTTTTGAAGAAAAAACTGATTTTCAAGTTTTTAAAAAGAAGGTTGAAATAAATAAAAAATAATGGCAAAAAAATGTTGCATCATAGACTCATAAAACCTACATTTGCATCCGCATTTAAAATATTAAATGCGACGTTCATAACAAAAAATTTATAGGAGAGGTGCCAGAGTGGTAATGGAGCAGATTGCTAATCTGTCAACGCGCAAGTGTTGCCTGGGTTCGAATCCCAGTCTCTCCGCTATATTTTTTTATGATTCGGGGTGTAGCGTAGCCCGGTTATCGCGCCGCGTTTGGGACGCGGAGGTCGCAGGTTCGAATCCTGCCACCCCGACTAAAATAACTACCACAGAAAACTAAAACCTTGTAAATCTCATGATTTACAAGGTTTTGTGGTTTTTAGACTACTTTAAGAATTGAATTAATATGGTTTAATTCGGTTCTCATTCGAATCCTGCAAAAAAAAGTGCGAGCCGAAAAAATTTTTAAAACACTTTAATTACAAAAGAAATAGATATTTTAAAAAAGTAAGTAAATTTGAAATTTACAATTACTTAATAATGAAAAAGGAAACTACTTTAGAAGATTTTTATAAAGAAATAGCAACAAAAATTCCCGAAGGAGTTTCTAAAGAAATAGGTCATTTTAATGTATTTGAAATTGAAAAGTTGTTTGACAAATCAAAAGGCAAACATATAATGCCTTATAGTAAAAGAGAATATTATAAAATAAGTTTAATTAAAGGTGAAAATAGAGCTGAATATGCAGACAAAGTAATTGAACTTAATGGTTCTGTTTTATTGTTTGCAACTCCAAAAGTACCATATCATTGGACACCACAAAGCACTGAGCAATCAGGTCAATTCTGTATTTTTACACAAGATTTTTTAACAAAAAGTAATATAGGTCTGTTATTAGATGATTTACCAATCTTTAATCCAGGCAGTTACCCTATATTTCATCTTTCAGAGGATGAAACCAAAGAACTGGAGTATATCTTTAATAAAATGCAAAAAGAGATATCCTCAGAATATGTATACAAATATGATCTACTTCGTAATTTAGTTTTAGAGTTAATACATTTTGGGCAAAAATTACAACCAGCAACTACACTATATTCCTCTCAGAAAGCTTCTGACCGTATTTCTTCATTGTTTATAGAACTGTTAGAACGCCAGTTCCCTATCGAATCTTCTCAACAGCGACTTGTTCTACGTACAGCTAAGGACTATGCAGATAGGTTGGCTGTGCATGTAAATCATCTGAACAAAGTATTAAAAGAAAATACAGGAAAAACCACAACAGAAATTATAAATAGTAGAATTGTTCAAGAAGCAAAAATTCTTTTAAAGCAGACAAATTGGAATATTTCAGAGATATCAAACTCTCTTGGCTTTGAAGAAGTTGCTCACTTTTCTAATTTTTTTAAGAAACGAACTTCTTTTACCCCATTGTCGTTTAGAAAATAAATGATTGATTTTTACAAATTATAGATTGATACTTACAACCTAGCCCCTTCTTTAGCTCTATAACTTTGCATTATAAATTTAAAATTAATTATAATGACACAAAGTAAAATAGCATTAGTCACAGGCGGTAGCCGTGGCTTAGGAAAAGATATGGCCTTGAATCTTGCTAAAAAAGGGCTTGACGTAGTACTTACCTATAACACGAATAAAGAAGAAGCTGAAACAGTTGTAGAAGCCATCAAAAAAATTGGACAGAATGCAACTTCTCTACAATTAAATGTATTGGAGATCTCCGGCTATGATACATTTATTGATACACTTATAGCTACTATAAAATCAAATTTTAATTCTGAAAAAATCGATTTTTTAATTAATAACGCTGGATTTATTCATTACATAAATTTTGGAAATGTAAGTGAACAACAGTTTAATGAAATGCTGGAAATACATTTAAAAGGACCTTTTTTCCTTACACAAAAAGTGTTGAATGTATTAAATAACCATGGTGGGATTGTTAATGTTTCTTCGGGTTTAACTCGCTTTGCAACACCAGGCTTTGCAACTTATGCGGCTATGAAAGGTGCAATGGAAACTTTAACTAAATACCAGGCTAAAGAACTAGGAGAAAGAAGAATACGAGTAAATATTGTAGCACCAGGAGCAATTGAAACTGATATTATGGGAGGTGCAGTTAGGGATAATGCAGAAATGAATGAATACTTAGCTTCACAAACCGCCTTAGGACGTGTTGGTCTACCCGATGATATTGGAGGTGTTGTAGCTTTCTTATGTACCAATGAAGCAGGATGGATTAACGCTCAGCGTATTGAAATATCTGGAGGCTCTTATCTATAAATTAAATAGGTTATGGAGTACAGATTAACGCTTACTTCTTTAGATGAAGAAAGGGATGCTGTAGTTGAAAAATTAGAAGTGATATTGAAAAACCACGATGATATTTTTCGAATGATAGAAAAAATAAAGCCCTTCCTTTATTTAAAGGATTCTTTCCAGAATGATCAAAATTTATAAAAAACTTAAAATCTTTCAAAAAAAATGAAATCACTATCACATGCATTAACAATGGGACTTATAGGAGCAATAGCTGTTTTTGTGAGTTTCTCATGGCATTTTCCAACTTGGGTATTGTTTATTGCTTGGGTAAGCTATTACTTACTTGGTAAAAATATCAAAAGTGCTTCACTAATTTTCACTCAACAATTACTGGGAATCTTATTCGCTATTATAATACAGTACTTAGGAACTCTGTTAAGCAAAACCTTAGGAATTTCAGGATTTTCAATAGTTGTATTTGTGATTATTACAGGTGTTTATTATTTGTCTAAATTAAAATATCTGAATGTTATTCCTGCTTATTTTTTGGGGATGATTATTTGGTTTGGCTCCCATACACAGCCGAATACAAAAGTACTTGGGTTAACTGTATTCACAATGCTATTAGGTTTTTTGTTTGCTTGGTCAAATGATTTAATAAGCGAAAGAATAGACGCATTTTTTACTAAAAAACAATAAGCAAATGAGCAAAATAACAAATACAACGGTAAGAGCCATTACAAAAGAAGAAATTGAAGCCATAAAGTTATTTTATGACGCTTGGAAAAAGAAGCAGCCAGAATTATTGGATGAGGTTTGCACCCCTAACTGGCAAGATATTCCTTTAGCTCCTGGTCAAAAAGAAGGACCAATTGGATTACAGGAAATTATGAAGAAATTAATAGAAACCTTTCCCGACATTGAGATTATCATTCATGAGATATTCGGAACACATGAGCGCGCAGGCGTTCGAGCTGAATTAATTTTTACCCATGATAAAGAGTTACTAGGGATACCTCCTGTAAATAAGAAAGTTACAATTGCACTTCATGAGTTTCATTATCTAAAAGATGGTAAGTTAACACATACATGGCATCTGGAAGATTGGTTTGGACTATTAATAAAAAGCGATGTTTGGTCTGCAAACAGATTATAGTTAATAAATTTCAAAGACTCATAATCAAAATTGATCTTGCAAATGTTAGTGAATTTATGTTACTGAAATCTAATCTAATTTCTAGATAAACAAATATTTAAGTACCTCTCTTAACAAACCATTCCTCATCTAATTTTTATCATAAAAAACTTAAAGTTTTGGAATTAGATTTATGGTATAAAATCAATAGTTATGGATACTGTAGAAAATATAGGAATTACATTTTATCAAACTATAATAACTTTGTTTATTAATACTTCAAATGTTACCCTGATGACCTTTGATTTCCTATGATTATTCATCCCCTTTCTTTGTCTTTTTTATTCAATCTCTTATACCTACACTATTCAGATTGTAATCTTGTATTAACTGGAAGTTTAATCTGTACATCCACATCTGGCCAAAGTTTTGATATACCATCAGAACCTTTATGAAGATCATAACATTCTTTGTTTAAAGACTGCATAGCTTCTTCTCCATTCCATATATTTAAATCAATTTTGGCAGCCATTATTATGGTATCATTTTTAAATGAATACGAATAATTTAAAGGATGTAACATCTGATTCATCTTTAAATCAATAATTCCTTTTCCTTGATTTGCTTCTAATATGGTCCCTTTTATAGTACTTGTATTAAACACCTTAAAAAAAGAAGTTTTCAACTTAGGGTCTCTAATTTCAGAATTAGAGTTTACAGACTCTGTATAGATTTCAATTTTAGAGTTTTCTAATAATCCTTCAATGGATTCAGCTTCATTTGGCAAAGACAATTTAAAGTCATCAAACTTTCCGCTAACTCCCAATTTATCGGTAAACTTATAAGCTGTCCACAAAACAGAAACACCCTTAACATCTATAGTGTATACATGTTCTTTTTTAACTTTTACATTCTCAATAGCGTCAATTTTTTTCTTTTCAGAAGTATTGCAAGAGAAAATCAATATACTAAACGTCAAATATGCTGTTTTTTTTAAAAAATGTGATGTCATAAAATAAATCATATTAATTTTTAAGAATCTTATCTAACACTGTGTCTTTATCAAGTTTTTTAGCCCAGAAAACCAGTCACCACATTCCATTTCTTCATTCTGTTCTTCCATTCTATCTTCAGCAATACCACAAGATCCATCAGGTGAAATAATCACATCATCACCAGGGTTCCGGTCTGCTGGTGTTGCTACCGAAAATTCGTCAGAGGTTTGCATTGCAATTAATGCACTAATTGAATTTTGTCTTTAATAGTTCTCAACCATGCGATATGGCTGTACAATCCATCAATTGACAAATTAACTAATTTACAATTGGCCTTCTCAATTTTTTTTTAAAGATACAAAAAAGTCATAAACTCTGATGTGCATACAGGTGTAAAATCTGCCCGGTGGCTGTTCGGGAGGAAGAAGCCGGGCTACAACAGGAAAACTAGTTAAAATGGGATTTTGTAAGATCTATAGCTTAAAAGGTGGTTTCCTAATCTGGAGATAAGGATATTCATGTTGATGTATTCATTTTAACCTGCTATGTATTTTAAATTAAAAAAATAAAATACATAACAGGATTATTATTTAATCATTTTCTCTTACTAAAACCATAAATAATCTGCTTAAGAAAACCATTAGGAATCTTTTCATCTCCCGGAAATCCAATTTCTATAGTTCCACTATCTTCAGGAATATAATTGGTTTTAAAAATATAATCCCATAAACTTAAACTAATCCCGAAATTGACTCCATAGGAACCTTTTGGCAATACATAGGAATGATGATATAAATGCATCACCGGATTATTAAAGATATATTTTAATGGTCCCCAGGTAATTTTGATATTGGCATGATTTAGGTGACCAATAGCAATGGCAAAGAAATGAACTATGAATGCTTGTTCAGGTTCAAATCCGCCAAGTATCATTACTCCCAGAGTTTTTAAAGGTTTATAAAAAATATTTTCCATCCAGTGATATCTCAGGTGTGCTGCAAACCCCATTTCTTTTACAGAATGGTGTATCTTATGAAATCTCCATAAAAATGGATACTTATGCAGCAGCACATGGGTAAACCATTGTACAAAATCTAAAATAATAAAAAAGGCAACGAGTTGAGCCCACATAGGAAGACTTGAAATATCCATAATTGTCATACTTTTTACCGAAATTCCTATATCGCCAAAAAGTAATCCTAATAGTTTATAAAACCCACTAATCGCTATAGCGAAAAGAAAAAAATTGAAATACATATAGAATCCATCCAACCAGAAATCCTTTCTAAAAACAGATTGGTTTTTTCTCCAAGGGAAAGCAATTTCTAGTCCCCAAACTAGTAAAGAGATCACAGTTAGTCCCCAGAAATAATTTGTGTACCAAGGAACTTCAAATAATATGGATTTCCATGTCCATTGTACACTGCCCATAAATGCATCTGTGAATGCAGTGATATACTTTTCCATAATCTTACTTTTTTAATATAGTTATACTATCTTGTTCAAAAGGTAGCTCATCAAAATAGCTCCATTCTACCCAAGAGCCATCATAATTTTTTACATTTTTATAACCTAGTAACTCTGTTAACACAAAGTTAGTGTGAGCAGATCTAACTCCACTATGGCAGTATGTAATAACAAGGTCATTTTTTGATACGCCCATTCTATTATAAATCTGTTCTAAATCTGTAAATGATTTAAATTTTTGGGTGCCACTATAATCAATAGCTTCCCCCCAATCAATAAGGATACTTTTAGGAATTCTTCCCCCTTTATAAGCTCCTGTTTTTTGCCTTTTGCCACTAAATTCGTCCATATCTCTTGTATCAAGAATGATATCATTTTTATCTGAGGTTAGCACCTTCATAACCTCATCCTTACCAATCCACAAGCTGAAAGAACTATTTGCAGGCAATGTAAACTTAGATGCAGTTACAAAAACAGGTTCTCTAGTCATAGTTCCTCCTGCTTTTCCCCAGGCCTTTACTCCTCCATTTAATAGTTTTACGGATTCAAAATCATAATTTTTTAACACCCACCACAATCGAGCGGCATCACACCCTCCTTTATCATCATATACTATTAGAATGTCATCATTTTTAATTCCCAGTTTACTAAATAAATTTTCAATTTGTTCTTTTTTAGCCATCATACCTTTATAAGGATATGATGCATCTTCTATGTCCGTTCGCCAGATATTTAGTGCTCCTTTAATATGGTCTTCATTATAGGTTTCTGGTTTTCTGAAATCTACTATTTTTATATTGTTTTTAGTTGTAATTGATAGTAATTCTTCAGCTTCTATAATATGTTCAGAATTAAAATAGGTTTTTGTTTCGATTTCAATCACAGAAGTAGTCGTTTTATCAACCTTTTCCTTGTTTTTAGAACAGGAAAACATCAATACCCCCATAATAACAATCAAACTAATCCTGTAATTCATACCATTCTATATTTGTTAACACTGCGCGTCTTCCCTTTTTCTTTGGGGGATAGTTAGTAACGAGGTAGTTAACAATAATTTCTTCATTCCCTCCTAAGTCCCAAAGATTTTGTGTTTCCTGCATCCATCGAATTGTTGCAATCCAACGTTCTTGATTCATCCTGTTTTGCATAACCAGTTTTGCAGAATGACAATTGGTACAATTATTTACTACTACCATCAAACCTTCGGCATCGATAAAACCTGTTCTAACATGAATACCATTCTTTACTAAATCTTCATCTTCTTCCTCTAAAATAGTAACATAAGTAGATTCTTTCTCTACTTTTCTAAATGCAGATAATGTTGGATCAACAATCAGGTAAATTCCGGCAACGGTAATCAATCCTACCACTGCAAATACGACTAGTAGAAATCGATAAATGGTTTTAATCTGTTGCTTGAATTGTGTCTGATTATCCATATTTATCACTTCACTTTTACCGCTATACGGTGGCAGGCGTTATTCAAATATCCTTTTGGGTTCCAACCCGGAAGTATCATAGGTTGGTTTATTCCTTGAGTGTCTGTTGCTCGAACCCAAATTTCATAATATCCTTTTTTCGGAAAATCTATAGAGGCCGAAAAATGTTGCCATGCTAATCTATTTACTGGTTTTTCTACAGGGCATTCGTTCCATGTTGCTCCAAAATCAATTGAGTATTCTGTTTTGACAACCTCTAGCTCACCAGCCCAGGCATGCCCTCTTATGTTTAATTTTTTCCCTAAATTGATCATAGCACCAGATTTTGGATAGGTAATAAGAGATTTTACAGGCATTGATTCTATGATACACATATCTTCGTCCTTTACTTTTTCTCCCGGAGCGACCGACTCACATGGTACCCGATAAGCGGTTCCTGTCATTTTGGTACCATCGTGTACTTTATTACGTATGCTGATTCTATTCACCCATTTTCCTGAAACCGATGCTGGCCACCCTCCTGCTACTAATCTTAAAGGATACCCATGAACCAACGGGATATCTTCTCCATTCATCTTGTATGCTAATAAAGTTTCATCTTGTAATGCTTTTGTCATAGGTGCTCCTCTAGAGATTGGTTCTTTTTTAGAGTCGCCGCTTAAATGAATATCTGCAGCATGATATCCTATATATACTGCATCATCATTGATACCGGCATCTTCTAGAACATCTTTTAACCTAATACCTGTCCACTCGGCACAAGATACCGCTCCTACGGTCCACTGATTTCCTTTAGCGGGAGGATCAAACTCACTACGCCCATTACCACCACATTCTAAGGTAAGCTGATACGTATATTCAGGAAATTTTGATCTTAACTCATCTAAAGTATATATTTTCCGTTGTTTTACAGATTCACCATCTATGGTCAATGTCCAGGATGAAACATCAATATTTTGAGGGATAAGACCATTATTTCTTACGAACATATATTTATTAGGAGTTATTTTATCATCTAATAAATGTGCTTTTGCTTCAATATTCCATGGCTTATCATTAAGCACTTCCATTGCTTTATCTTTATTGAACATCTTATAAGGATCTTGATCTTGCAAAGCAATAGGATGGTATCCTTTTGGCATGGTCTTGCCAAAAACAATATCTACTCCTATAACCGCCGCCATTGAAGCTAATACAGTTTTCTTAACAAAATTTCGTCGTTTCATCTGTTTTAATTTATTGTTTTTAAGTGGTCAGATGTAATCAAACTATATGCTTGATTATAACAATTTTTAATCATTGAAATTAGAATTTTATAATCATTCTGTTTGTAACAAAAGTTACATTAGTGATTTTAAAAGTAAAAAAAGAAGCTGTTAATGAGTATGGTAACAACCATTTATATTGGCGTAACCAACATATGATTATAAGAATCTGCGAAATTATAATTCAAATTATTTCTAGTGTAGACTACTTTTTTTTACAGAAGTAATAAATAAAACAGATATGAGTAACCAGAACACGTTAAGTAACTTAGTCATATTTTGATATGTTTGTGGCTGATTTCTGCTATCTAAAATGCTTTAACAAAACTCATAAGATGGGTTAACTCATGAACTATTATTATATATATCAATACTATTTTCATGTAATTCATTATTTCCAAAATCCCCATAATATACCTACTCCAAAGGAGATGTAATTAAGATCCAGATTGGTAGTCAATATATTTGTTTCAATATCACTTGAAAGTGAGCTATATCCCAACATTGGTCGTAAGCTCCATCTATCATCAAGTTTATAATCTATCCCTACTCCTATTTGCCAACCTAAGCTATGATCAGTTTTAACAGTTGTGTTTTCATTATTGTTTTCAATCTCTATACAATTATAAATAAAACCAGATCTTATTAGATATGATAATCTGGTATCATTAATAGGATAAGTAAACTGAACACCAAATGTGTAACCCGTTTCTTCAAAATACATACTACTTTCCCCAAAAGGTTCGTCTGATTGAAATTGACTCCATCCCCAACCTACGTAACCTGTAAAATGAGGCACAAAACGGTATGATACTGTAGCGTCGAAGCCAAATCCAATCCCTAGGTTTACATTGCCTATATTTTGAGTAGGGAAATTTAAACCTGGTCTAAATTCTACCGACCATCGGTCTTGTGCAAAGGATAAACCAATGCACATCAAAAATAAAATACTAACCATTATATTCCTTATGACTTTCATATCATCGTGTAGTGTTTATAATAATCGATATTTAGATTCTAGTTATTACCCGATCTATTTCTAATCTTGATATAATAGTGTTCACATATTCTTTAACAGTAGTTGATATCGTTTGAGGATCAACAATATCTAAAGCACCGACCCAAACTAATGATTTATCATCACCTTCATTAATATTATAAATCGAAGCTTCTACATGATATACTTTATATTCACTATAATATCCGGGATTATAATATATATCTTGATAGGTGTAGTAATACCTCCCAAATCTCCTCCAGCTATACCCTACATTATAATACCCTTGACTATAGTTCTTTTTTTCATCAACTCCCTTAACAACACTTATGATTACGGCATCAAACCCTTTTCCTGAAAGCTCATTAACCAAAGTATTAATTTCTTCTTCAGTTTTTTGAGAATCTGTAAATGAAGTATCAAAAATATCTGTACTCACATAAGCATTAATATTATGTTTCATGAATTCATTTTTCAGTTCCTCTTCAAAAATCTTACGTGCCGTAAGGTTTTGAGTTACTCCCAAAATCAATAATTTTTTGGGTTTAAAAACCAATATTTCATCATTTTTCCAACTATCAACTACTCGAACCGAAGAACAACTTGATAACATTACTATAATCAATATGTATATTACTTTCCTCATGATTTTTAATCTTTAAATTAATAATAGTCAGTCCTTAAGTCTTAATTTTAATTCTAGTCTATCAATGATCTTATCTACAAAAATTGATATCTCTTCAAGATTAGACTCTCCAGTTATCGCATCTATTTCTGGCATTTGATAGGTACCCCCTCCGGATGTCGTTAATACCACTATTTTATCCTGCTGATCATCTGTTCTTTCTATAAATTGCCTAATAACATAAGGTGGTTTCCAATTCTCCCAGGTATGGATCAATAAAATAGCTGTATAGTTTTGCGGATCAACATCAGTTAAAGAAGAAATATCTATAACTTTAATAAATATAGAATCTGATTTATACTGGTTTACTATTCTATTGGTAATAGAATCTTTAAAAACACTTCCTTGTGTAGCGATCAAAAGTCTTTTTTCAAAATCTGGAGAATTTACCTGAAAGGTCTTTGATTCTTCCATGGCATACTCATATTTATACCATGTTGCCCACAGAAATAATATGATGATAATAGCCAAAACGATTAATGATATTTTTTTTAAAAGCTTCATTTCTCTTTGATTTGTTGAAAACTAAAAGTATTGAACTCTCCTTCAAGAAAAAATGATAATAGTCAGGATAAATATTAATTGGTAGTTAAAGGGAATACTTCTCTTTGATTATTTTTAATCAGTAGACCTTCATATTCCATTTGCATAATGATGGAATTTACATAATCTTCGATTTTAAGCTCTACCAATTGATAGTCATAAATATCAAGACACATGCCCCATAATAGTGGCATATCCTTACTTCTAATCATATAAATATCGGTTTCTAAATGATATACTTTATATGTTCCAAAATACCCTTCAGCATCTTCTCTTTTCTCCTCCACTCCCGTTACTGCAGTTATCATAAAACTATCATATCCTCTTTTGGTTATTATTTCAATTAGCTCATTAAGTTCTTCTTCAGCTTTTTCTATTTTTGTAAAAACCACAGAGGAAATACTTATACTTTGGTATGCATCTATATGATAACTTATTAGTCTTTCTTCCATTTTTGATTCAAAAGCTTTACGAGCTTCAAGATTGTCTGTCATACCTATAATCGCAATTTTTTTTGGATTAAAAGTCTTTGTCTTTTCATATTTCTCTTTAGTATGGTGTGGCAAAGTAGTTTGAGCATATATATCTTCAAATAACCCAAATATTATAAATAAAAAGAATGATGGGATTATAATTTTTTTCATTGTTCAGTTTTTTTAAGAATAGAGGAGTGAATATTGTATTCCTTCAAAATTCGATAATCTCAGAATTTGGCTAAAAATCATTTTTATAATCATAAATATCTCTTAATCAATACGCAGAATAATAACCCCATTTTCATCTTGATTTCTGCTTTTATAATTCCTAATGAAAATTACATCATCTCTTCTTACTAAAATATGAGTAATATCAGCTTTACTTTTATACAGGTTTGTTAAATAAAATCTGAAATAAATGACTAATATCATTTTATAACAGCCTTACTGATAATAACTTTAGATCATAAACTATAAAAGCATATATCATGAAAAATTCATTTCTTTTTATAACCTGTGTAATATTATTATCCTTTACATCAAAAGCACAAATCATCACTGATATAGATGAAATTACTCCCTTTCATGAAAAACTGGCAGCAATAAAAAAAGATGGTAAATGGGCCTTTATAAATCCAAAAGGAGAAATTGTAATTGATTATAGAGATGATCTGGTAACCACTACCATTGGTAAACAATCATATCCTCTTTTCAAAGGAGGTAAATGTATTATAAAACAAATGGTTGAAGAGGTACATTATTATGGATATATAGATATCAAAGGAAAGATAACTATAAAGCCAGAGTATATCAATGCTATTAATTTTGATCAAGGTCATGCCATTGTACTCAAATTAGAAAAAGAAAAGCTCGGAGAAAATAAAATTCTGGGTAAAAATGTAGTTTCTTATACTTATAATGAAGTAGTAATTGATACTCTAGGAAATGAGAAAGCCTATCTAGTAGGTCCAATTCACATAGATTTCAAAAAAACAACTATAAAAACTCCTCCAGCAATACAGTCTCATATTTTATCCTCAAATCTTGCAGTTATGAAGACAAAAGATAAGGGTTTACAAATACATAGATTGAAGAAATCGAATTAATAATAAACCCACAAAATGGACTCATTAAAAAACAAAGTAGCAATAATCACAGGAGGTAGCGGTGGTATAGGCAAAGCAACCGCGAAACTATTTCTTGATCAAGGAGCAAAAATAATGCTCGTAGGAAGAACAGAAAACACTCTAAAAAATGTGGTAAAAGAACTTGATAATTCAAATGTAAAATACTGTGTCGCTGATGTCTCAAAATCCGAAGACACTCAAAACTATATTTCAGAAACATTATCGATTTTTGGTAAAATCGATATCTTTTTCAATAATGCAGGGATTGAAGGGGCATCAAAACATATTGTAGACTACCCAGAAGATATTTTTGATAAAGTTATTGCTATAAACTTAAAAGGTGTTTGGCTAGGTTGTCAACACGTTATACCAAAAATGTCTAATGGAGGGAGTGTAATAATTACATCATCGGTTGCTGGTCTTAAGGGATTTAAAGGGTTGGGAGCCTATGTAGCCAGCAAACATGCTGTTATAGGTATCATGCGAACGGCAGCATTAGAAAATGCAGATCGAGGTATTAGAGTAAACACCATACACCCAGGGCCTGTAAATACAAGGATGATGCGTGATATCGAAAAAAATATCTCGCCAGATAACCCAAAAGAAGTTCAGAAAGGTTTTGAAGCTAACATACCTTTTGGAAGGTATGCAGAAGCTAATGAAATCGGTGAATTAGTACTCTTTTTGGCTTCTGATCAAAGTAAATACATCACTGGAACTACACACGTGATTGATGGTGGAATGAATGCTTAACTAACATCCATTACTGGTATTGAGATTACATTTCTGAAGTACCTGATGGTTTTTACTCCCGTAACGATAAATCGTTATACCTTTCAATCCATATGCCCATGCGGTATGATAAATTTTTGAAACATCTTCAATTGTTGCATTTTTAGGCAGGTTAATAGTTTTAGAAACTGCATTATCTGTATATTTCTGAAAAGCTTTTTGATGTAACAAATGATAGTTCCAAGGAATTTCTAAGCTTGTTTCAAAGAGCTTCTTCACCCAATTAGGAACCTCATTACAGCCTTTGATATTTCCATGTTTTAATATATGTTTTTTAACTTCTTTGTTCCATAACCCTAAGGTCTTCATTTTATTAACGAACAAAGAATTTATTTCTGTCTGTTTTTTACCGCCAAGAATTCCAACTCGATCATATGCCAGGGCAAATAATGGTTCGATTGAATAAGAAGTATTTGCTATTACCGAAATTGTTCCTGTAGGTGCAATACTATTACATGTAGCATTACGTAGGTCTATATCATTATAATGAATACTAGATTCCAATACTGGATATATTCCTTTTTCTTTAGCCAGTTCACAAGAAGCGCTATAACTACATTCTTTAATAAACTTCATGAGTTTTTCTGCCAATTGCACTGCTTGATCAGCAGCATAAGGAATTTCTAATTTTATTAGTAACTCAGCCCAACCCATGACTCCTAATCCGATTTTTCTATGAGCTTTTGTTATTCTTTCAATTTCTGGCAACAAATAATGATTTACACTTATCACATTATCCAAAAATCGAACAGCAATAGTAACAGTATCCTTCAATGTATTCCAATCAACTTGAGTTTTATTTGAAGTATCTATGACCATTTTCGAAAGATTTATAGACCCCAGATTACAGCTTTCGTAATCTAGCAAAGGAACCTCACCACACGGATTCGTGCTTTGTATTTTTCCTGAATTTGGTAAAGGGTTATATTTATTTATAGTATCTAAATATATCAATCCTGGATCACCTGTTTTCCAGGCTTGTTGCACAATATTTTGCCATAAGGTTGAAGCTTTTATGGTTTTCTCAATATTCCTTGTTCGCGGATTAATAAGGTTCCAATTCAAATCCTTTTCTACAGCATTCATAAAGTCATCCGTAATTCCAACAGAAATATTGAAATTACTAATTGCCTGATTATCAGATTTTGAATTAATGAACTCTTCAATATCAGGATGATCAATATTTAGAATCCCCATATTGGCTCCTCTTCGTTTGCCGCCTTGTTTTACATATTCTGTAGCTGCATCATAAATTTTCATAAAAGCAACTGGCCCCGATGAAGTACCCTTTGATGATGTTAACCAATCATTTTTAGGGCGTAATTTCGAAAAATTAAAACCTGTACCTCCTCCACTCTGATGGATTAAAGCAGCATTTTTAAGGGTTGTAAAGATATCTTCCAGACTATCTTCTATAGGCAATACAAAACAAGCACTCAACTGCCCATTAGTTAGACCTGCATTCATCAACGTAGGAGAATTAGGCAAAAAATTAAGGTTAGACAACAGGTTATAAAAACGTGCTTCCCACGTTACTCTATCTATTTCATTTTCTGCAGAAGCTACAAATTTAGCAACACGCCAGAACAGTTCCTTAGGAGTTTCTACTATAGCTCCTTGATCATCTTTCAAAAGATAGCGATCTTGCAAAATCTGCTTAGTATTATCTGTTAAAATTTCCATTAATTAGAATGTTAATTAATTATACCGTTCCTCCCAAACGCTTTATGATTTGAGTCAAGATCAAAGTTCCAACTCCGAAGATACTAACCGTTACAAATTGCTCTACCGATAATTGAACTAGCGAAAGCACTTGCTGAAGTACAGGAATATAGTATGCAATAATCATAATACATATTGAAAGCGCTATTGCAACCCAAACCCAAAGGTTGGTAGTTACTTCATTTTTAAAAAAAGAAGCGCTACGATGTGGTATATTAAACACATTGAGTAGTTGAGCCAACACTAATGTATAGAATGCCATATTATTAATAATTTCTGAGGACAGTTTTAATACAAAGTTTGCATAGATAGTTACTCCTATAACCGATATCGTAATGGATATCCCATAAATAATTGTAGACATCCAAAGTTTTTTTGTAATGATAGGCTCATTTGGGTTACGTGGTGGCTGTTTCATAATACCAGCATTCCCTTTTCCCATGCCCAGTGCTAAGGCTGGAAATATATCTGTTACTAAATTTAGAAATAAAATCTGTAACGGAAGTAAAGGGAGTGGTAAATTGCTTATCGAGGCAATTGCAACCGAAATAATCTCGGCCAAATTACAGGATAGAAGATACACTACAAAATTTCGAATATTTTCAAAAATTGTTCGTCCTTGCCTTATGGCTAGTTCGGTAGATGTGAATTGATCGTCCATCAAAATAACATCTGCAACTTCTTTTGCTGCTTCTGTACCCCGAATCCCCATAGCTATTCCTATATCTGCTTTTTTTATTGCAGGAGCATCATTGACTCCATCACCAATCATACCGACAATGGCATTATGTTTTTGATAAAAATTAACCAAATCTAGTTTCTGCTTTGGCACCATCCTGGCAAAAACCTTAGCATTCAAAATTTCACTTTCTTCTTTAGAACTAAGGTTTTCCATTTCTACAATAGTTTTACCATGGATCACACTTTCTTCTGTATCTTCAATTGCTATTAATCCTACTTCTTCTCCAATTTTTCTGGCTGTATCTGGGTGATCTCCAGTAATCATTATCACTTTTACTCCAGCATCTTTATAGATTTGAATAGCTGATTTTATATCTGCCCGAGGTGGGTCTATAAATGCTATCACTCCTAAAAAAACAAGCTCATTTATGAGCTGGTCAGCACTTAATTTTGTACTGATTTCTTTATATGCAAAAGCCAAAACTCGCAGACCTTCAGAAGCAATAATATCAACTCTGTCATACCACTCTTTTTTGTTTTCAAAAGGTAGAATCCCTTCTTTAGTAAGAATACGATCACAAGAGTCAAGTACACTCTCAAGAGCTCCTTTAACACTAACGAGATATTGATCTTCATATGTATTCAAAGTTGCCATTATTTTTTGTTCAGCATCAAAAGGCATTTCTTCTAATTCGGGATACTGGCTTCTGATTTCTACACTATTATAATTTACCATTTTTGCAAAATCCAATAATGCAATTTCTATAGAATCGCCATTCATTTTTTCTTGACCATGTTGTGAATTATTACATAATATCCCAACCTGTACAACTTTAGAAAACACTAAATCATCCTTTAATCGATTGAGAACATCCTCATCACCAAAGTCTGTAGTATTTAATACTTCACTCTGAAAGATGAGTCTTTGAACAGCCATTTTATTTTCTGTTAACGTACCTGTTTTATCGGTACATATAATAGTGGTCTCACCTAGAGTTTGTACGGATTCTAGTTTTTTAATAATCACTTTTTGTTTAGATAGTTTCACCATCCCTTTAGCTAGAGCAATTGTAGCCACTATTGGTAATCCTTCTGGGATCGCAGCTACGGCCAAAGCGATCCCTGTTTTGATCATTAACATTAAATCTTTCCCTTGAAAATACCCGCTTATTGCTATTAATACTGCCAGAATCAATGTTAATCCAATAAGCCAATGGCTTAATCTATTCAACTTTTTTTCTAGAGGGGTCTTTTCTTGTCCAGTTTCTTGAGTTAAACTACTTATTTGCCCAATAGCCGTTTTATCTCCGGTAGCCGTAACGATTGCTTTCGCATTACCTCTGGTTATAATGGTACCCTTAAAAACCATATTCGTCTGCTCTATTAAACGTGTTTCTAGCGGAAGAACATCTACATTTTTTTCTACCTGATGACTTTCTCCTGTAAGTGCAGATTCTTTGACTGCAAGACTTTGATGCCAAATCAAACGTGCATCTGCCGGAACAACATCTCCTGATGCTAATAATATACTATCACCAGGAACTAAATAACGAGCTTTTATACGTTTAATACTTCCATCACGTAATACATTTGCAACAGTCTGAGTCATTTTTTGAAGGGATTCTACAGAACGTATCGCTTGTCGCTCCATAAAAAAGCCTATCAAAGATGTTATAAGAATAACTACAAGTACAGAAAAACCTTCTAGCCATTCCCCAAAAATAAATGCTAATAACATAGCACTACTCAAAATATAGATAATAGGATCAAAGAACTGCTCTACTAATATAAGCCAACCACTTTTTGCTCTTTTCCGTTTTAGTTTGTTTTCTCCGTATATAGCTTGGCGTTTTTGAACATCGGTAGTAGACAAACCATTTTCTGGATCCGCATCTAACTGAAGAAGAACATCTTGCGCTAATATATTGTGAGGATTCTTAATCATCTATATTTTTCGCAACAACATTTGTTTCAATTTCTTTCCAGCGTTTTGATGCCAGATGGCTAACTTCTCCTTTTTTGGCAAAGTCAAATCTCCTCCAGGTCCTATGTGGATTTTCAGGGAGGATTTTTCCATTTTCGGTCTTAGCTAAAAGCGCTGTATAAGCTTCCTTGAATCTATCATCTTGTTTCGCTTTATCATAGAAAGAAAGGACATAAACATAATAAAACAAGTTATATCTTAGAAATGGGTACTCTACCTGAAAAAATCGTGATCCTATTCCAAAAGTACATGGACCCATAGGTCGCCGTATAGTCCAATGTTTAAGTAAAAACTCAATACCTTTATCTAATTGATCATATTCTTTTTTAGAATTATTCCTGAAACGAAAGGCATCCAAAACATATAAGGTAGTTCCTGGGTTACTAGCATCTGTGTCAGGAGATTTTCCTAGTTTTACTGTATTACACCTCCAACCACCATCGCTCCATTGTATATCCAAAAGCCGCTGGTAACTTTTTTCCATTCTTTTATCTGTATGAGCGCCTAGTCGGCCAAATGCAGCAAGTATACGAGCTGTCATGCAAGGCAGTTTTGAACTAGTCTTTGAGTACCTAAAAGCTCCATCTTCGGTTTGGTATCTCAATACAAAATCTATAGCTTCAAAAAGTATTGGATACTCTTTTGTAGTAGCCCCCAATTCTCCTAAAACTGTAAGTGTATCCATTGTACTGCTGCCATGAGGTGCATGAATATCTCCATCTTCACGTGACCAAAATTTTCCTATATTATTATCTTTTTGATCAATAATTGTTTTTATGTTAGCTTGATTGCTCATCTTATTTAATATTAAGAGTTAGCTTTTTTAATCAATCATCACATTACTAATATCTTCAACAGCCAACCAATCATCCATAGTACTGTAATTAGATTTATCTATTTTGAAAGGTGTTATAATTTCAAAATTTTTAACCTTTATTAGAGTCAAATATCGCTTTCCTGCAAATCGTTTTTTTAATTTCGAATCCAGTAATAATTCATCTTGATGATCGGTTACCATTTGTGATGACACTTCTGGTGATAGCTTTTCTGAGAAGAATACTGTATCTACTATACCCTTGGCTTTTATAAATCCATCTCCTTTGTTCTCTATAAAAAAGAGCACATCAGATGCATTAACACGACCATAAGGTAATTTTCTTCCTGTAGCTCCTCTTATGATCATGGTTTTAGTTCCAAGTTTTAAGTTTTCGAGCTCTTTTGCTTTATGATCTAGATATACAACGTGATCCATAATATTTGTTTTTTTAGCCAGATAGAATCAATAGTATATGTCGACTTCCTTTACCGCTTGGGAGATTATAATAAGTGCAATTACACCAAAACAGTTAGTACATACTCCTCAAAAGATTTAACCAGATAAGCCTCCGGTAAACTGATATAAAGCAAACAATATTGGAATCATAGTAAAAACCTGCTGAGGGCGGGTTTGGGCTTTCTTTAAAGTCACAACCCCGTCACTACCATTATTATCAGCTCCAAAACTTACTTCAGTAGAAAAATACATAACAAGCTTATTTTATGATCTGATTCTATCTCTATATCCAAAGATATGCTTAGCATAAAACAAAACCTCTGACAAATATCAGTTCACTATGAAGTGATTTAATTTTTTTTTCAAATATAGAATACTAAACTAATAGCTAAGCCGAAGGGCTCGAGATGACATGAAGAAAAATTATACTTTGGCAAACTCAGCAGAACTATCGAGAATAGCTTTTTAATTCAAAATTCTATTCTCGATACACTTCTTCCTTTGGTCGAAGAACTCCTTTAGACTTGCATAATTATATTTATTGAAATAAAAAAGAGCAGAACTTAAGTACACTAATAACACTCAGAAGGGTAAACTTCATAGTTCGATTTAGACTTAAGTTCTTTCTTTCATCAACAATCTCTAATAGAAATTCGGGATTTTAAGCCCATTATCAAGGAGTCGAGTTATGATGAAAATGCTCTTTTCATTCAGAGAGGTAAAATTATGAAAAGTATTTATTTAGGAATTGACATTAGTAAAAAAACATTAGATATTTGTTTAGTTGATCAGAAATCAGAAGCATTCTTTAAGATTGAAAATAAAATCAAAGCGATTAAAAAACTCTTTAAGCAGATAACTACTTTAGATGCTGAGATCTTTATTGCAATGGAAAATACTGGTCTTTATAATTATAATTTATATGAAGTTTTGAAGGATTATTCATTTAATGTTTATGTGATCGATCCTAAGCACATTAAACGAAGCATCGGTTTAGTTCGTGGTAAGAATGATAAAGTTGATGCTAAGCGCATTGCTACTTTTATTGAAAGGAACTATCAAGATTTTGATTGCTGGAAGCCCACAAGTGAGGCTGTACAAAATATAAAAATACTGATGAGCCAACGTAGACATAAGGTAAAAACTAGACAGGCTATTAAACAACAAAATAAGGAGCTTAAAACAGTTAAAAGGACTAAAATAATAAGTTCCTCAATGAAAATCAATTTAAAAGAAATTGAGCAGATTAATAAACATATAGCGGCTATAGAAAAATTGATTAAAGAGGAGATAGCTAATGATTCTGTTTTGGAAAAGGACATAGAACGTATCAGAACTATACCAGGAATAGGATCAGTTACAGCTTGGACTTTAGCTGTGAAAACTGATGGTTTTGTGCGATTGACTAATCCGAGAAAACTAGCTTGTTTTGCTGGCGTTGTTCCATTCGAACAACAAAGTGGAACAAGTCTAAAGACAAAACCAAGAGTATCAAAAATGGCGGATATGCAACTTAAATCCGTGCTCCAAATGGCAGCTATGAGAGCAGTAAGAATGGATAACGATCTTAAACACTTTTACTTGAGAAAAGTAGAAGAAGGTAGGAACAAAATGAGTGTACTCAATGCTGTTAGAAACAAACTAATACATATCGCAATGGCATTAATAAAAAACAAATCTTTTTATGAAAACCGTTTGGTATTGTCATAGAAATCGAATTGACGAATTTCGAATTTAAAAATCTCAATAGGTTTGAAACCATGTTTAACAAATTCTACTTTTTCAATTGTATCTTGTATCATTTCCAATTTCAAAGTGTTTTAACACACGTAATGCCCGTAAAGTATTCCAACGACTTGATTTCCCTGCTTTCTCCATATCAAAATGCGTCTGTCCAAGATGTTTGGCTTGTACGTTCCAAGTACCATCTTTTTTCCTTTTTTGCATGATCACATCAACAGCTGGTTGCATTCTTTGGTCCCATTCAGTTTTTGAATATTGAAAATAATCCAATGCACTGAGTATATCATACCTCCATCTTCTGGGGTAGCTTATTTTCAGAAAAATTTTATTAATAATCTTTCCCGTTCTATCCGAAATATACAATTGATGGAGCAATATGAATTCCTTTGACGATTGTATGGCTTTCTTCACTTCCTCTAATCGATATGTGTATCCATTATGTTCATATTCTGTAAACCCCTCTAAAACCGAAAGTGTGGTATGTAGTGAACTATGCCTTGCTCCAGAACGATTTAACCTGCAATTGAAACCTCCATCTGGCATTAGTTCTTGTAACTGGCAATCAATTACAGATTTCAAATGATATTCTTCTGTCTTGAAATAACTTGCATAATTGAGAAACATACCATTGATACAACCATCACTTTTTTTTGCTCCCGGGTATATCCCTCCATCGTCGGCTTTACATTCTTTCAATATTTTATCAATTGTTTCCTGTATAGGTCCATTATTTGTTGAAATACATAGGTTTCGCAAATCAAGCAATGTATAATGTGAAGATGTCCATTTAGGTTGATAAAAGGCTTTACCCCAATGCCCATTTGAATTGCGATTGGATAAGAATTGCGCTCCCCACCCTTCTATAGAAATTCTATCTCTAATATCTTCGCGCTTTGTTGATAGCAGATCACGATGCACTTGATATTGTATTGCAACATCTCCTTCTAGTAGCCATTTAATAATGTGTTCATTACCCATTATCTATTTTACTTTTATCTAGTGAACATACATAAACCTGTCAAAGTATTTATCATCCTAATTTATGAAGAAAACAATATATAAAAGGTGATAATTATCATATCACCAATACCTTAAACTAGTAAAAATCATATCTATAATTAGATATTTAATAGCAAGAAACTTACAACCCCTGCTAAAAATATAAGACCATAACCAATAAGTATATATTTTTTCAGGATTTTGCTTCCTGCCCATAATGCAATTCCTATTTTTACTATAGTATTAGCTAATGTGGCTATCAAAATTGTATTCTGAGCAGCTAAAAAATCAATAGTTTCTCCTGCTAATTTGGTTACAGAAATCGTGATTGCATCAATATCTGTTAATGCACTAATAGCACTTGACACATAAATCCCTTTAGCTCCATATTCACTATTAGCATAGCTTACTAGAATTAAAATACCTGCATAGATAACACCAAAAAATATTGCATTTTTTAGGTCAAGAGGATCTCCCAAATGTAAATTATCATTAAGCTGCTCTTTCTTTTTCTGTTTTTTGTAAAAGAAAAGAGTTGTCCCTAATGCTGAAATAAAAATGATAAAGAGAGGAAAGCCCAACTCTATAAGCATAGCCCGGTTAAAAATAAAAACCCAAATAAAAACTCTAATAATCATAGTTGTTGCAGCTGCAAAAATTGCTACAGCACAATTACTAGAGAGTATGGGTGTTTCTTTACTTTTTTTAGAAAATGTCCAGGTTACTATGGTACTAGATACCATCCCCCCTAAAATACCAGTCAATAGTATTCCTCTTTTAGCGCCTAAAAATTTTATTAATCCATATCCAACAAACCCGATACCTGAAGTTAATACAACTACCCAACCTATTTCTCTTGGATTAATTACCTCAAATGGACCATAATTTTTATTTGGTAAAAAAGGCAAAATTAATAGAGCGATAATTACAAAACGAACAAAAGCATAAAGTTCATCCTGAGTTACCTGACCAATAATACTTTTAAGCTTAATCTTAAGAGAAAGTAATACCACTACCACTACAGTGAGTGCTAAACTAAAATTGATATATCCCATTAATGTTAACCCTCCTAGTAGAAAAGTAAAGATTGTTGCAAATTCTGTTGTACCTCCGATTTGTCCTTTATGCCCACTAATCCAATATGAAATTGCTACCATCAAGACAACACTAATAAAGCCTGCTGCAAAAATCCAATTACCAAAAATAAAACTTAACAAGGCCGAAAGAAAGCCTAATAATGCCACAAGACTAAAAGTTCGTATTCCTGCAAAAATCTCTCCTTTTTCTGAGTATTGGGAGAATTCTCTTTCCAATCCCAAAACAAAACCAATACCCGAAGCAATTAACATTCTGATAAGAAAATCCGATTGGGTTAACTGAAAGTTTTCTGTTTGTATGATTATATCTTCCATTAAGATAATTAAAATTGAATATTTAACTTAAAAAAGTGATAAGTTTTTCAATAAAAATACTTCTTTAAATTTTATTACAGTCTCAAATTATTTAGTCATTTATGAGAATTATAATTCTCTATCTCTAATTATAGAAACCAAAATAATGAATCCAAAAATTGCAGACAAAACAAAACCAATAGCTCCCAAAATCGGTACGCCTCCTAGTTTGGGAGGCATATCTGCAATAATCAAAAGTGAAGATCCTATAGACAACGCAGCAATAATCACAGCAAACACCAATCGATTGGTTGCCTTTTTTATATTTTTTTGAAATTGATCAATTCCTTTATGTTCATGAACCATCATCAACTTTCCTTCTTTTATCTTTCTCAGAATCGTATTCATATCTTCGGGAAAGTTATCTATCAGTTCACTGATATCTCGAAATCTTGCCAAATTTTTCTTTAAAATTCGCTTAGGGTGATATCTATTAAAAGTAAATGCACTGATATATCGTGAGAGGTTATCGGTAATATTAAATTTGGGATCTAATTTTAGACCTACGCCTTCAATAATAACAAGGGCTCTCATTAACATATATGAATAATGTGGTAAAATAATTTCATTTTTATATAAGATGTTTTTAAATCTACTCAAAACAGTATCCATTCTAATATCATCAATAGCAGTATTAATAATCCCTTCAATTAGCTCATACAACTCATATTCAAGTTTTTTATAATCTGATATCGAAGTTTTTATGCTAATTTTTTCTAAAACTATAATAATTTTTTTTACATTCTTATTCATAAAATAGAGCAGTAATTCCTCTAGAAGATCTTTGTCATTAGGCATAATTGTACCCATCATACCAAAATCTATAAAACAGATTTTACCAGTATCTGGCATTACTAATATGTTTCCCGGATGCGGGTCTGCATGAAAAAAACCGTGCTCTAATATTTGTTTTAAATATAGATCTACACCTGTTTTTGCTACTTCTCTTGAATTGATGTTTTGTATGGTTAATGTTTCTATTTCAGAAACTTTAATCCCATCAATAAATTCCATACAAATGATATGGTTATTTGATAATTCTTCATATACTTTTGGTATATATATTTCGGTATTTCCTTCAAAGTTCTTTGTAAATCGTTTAATGTTATTTATTTCCCTTGTAAATTGAAGTTCTTCTCTAATACTTTGTTCAAAAGCAGCAACAATACGCATAGGCTGAAAGGCTTTAACTTGTTTACTATGCTTATGTAAACTTTTAGCTAGCTGTTTCATTATTCGAATATCTGCTTCAATAGTTTCCTCAATATCTGGACGTTGAATTTTAAGAATTACTACTTTACCATTACGTAATTTTGCTTTGTGTACTTGAGCGATTGAGGCTGCAGCCAAAGGCTCTGAATCAATATTAGCAAAATAATCACTTATCACAATCCCTAACTCTTCTTCTATAGTGGCTGTAACATCAAAATTTTCTATTACCGGTACTTGATCTTGCAGTTTTTCTAATTCTTTAATCAATTCAGATGGCAATAAATCTTCTCTATTACTAAAAATTTGCCCTAACTTTACATAAGTAGGCCCTAACTCTTCTAATACCATTCTAATGCGCTCAAAACGATTAAATGATAGTATTTGATTGGTTTCAGGATGTTTTTTAAGATAAGTATTTGGAATTATTTTTTGAATATGGCTATTAGCTACAATATCCTCAAATCCATACTTTGCCAATATGCCAAAAAGTGCATTGAATCGTTTTAATTCTTTTTTGTTTGGAAATTTTAAACCTATCATCTTTTCTAAAGAAGTCATTATTGTATTCCAAATTTACCCGAAACTGTTTATTGTAGGAATGACATAAGTCATTTAAAATCAAAATCTATATTGGTTACTTTGATATATCAATCTAACTAAGATGAAAACTAATAAACTTTTTATATTCTTAATGATAATTCTAAGTATTGCATCTTTGAAGAGTTGTGGTCCTATTGTAATTACATCTTCGCCAGATACACCTCCACCACCTTGGTTTTATCCAAATAGAGTTGAAACAGTACGTTATGTCTATTTTCCTGATCATAATATTTACTATGATATTTCTTATAGACATTATATTTATTTTGAAAATAATATATGGATAACTATTGATGCTCTTCCTGCCCAGTACCACTATATTAATTTAAATAGATCCCGTTATGTGAGAATAAGGGATTATCATGGAAATAATATTCATAGTTACCATAGTACTAATAGATATTATAATCATAGCAGAAGTACACGAAGTAGATATGATAGAAGTAGAAGTTCTACCAGGGTAAATAGAAGTACAACAACCAGAAATAGGACAAACACTACTCGAAGCAGGGATAGTATTAGGTAATTCTCATTTTTTTGATCACCTCACACATAGTACACAATTATCAATCAATATTTTTACTATAATTCTTTTTAGTACTTGGTAATTGGGCTATAAATACGATAACAACACCTAACATTGAATAGATGAAGTGATATACATGAAATTCTTTTATAAACAGTAATTGTATATTAATCCATAGTATAATTAACACTCCTACATAATATGAAAAGGCTAAGGGCCAATGATAATTTTTATAGAGATTAATTTTTTCTAAAATTAGCAACTTATTTTTTCTCACTAACCCATAAAAAACAATCAACGGAAATATTCCTAAAACTAAGAATAGGAATAGGCCTGGAATTAAAAAATTGGAGAAAGGTGAATGCTTAAGTATTTTAATTGGTATGCCAAGCTTGTTCCCAGATGGATCAATAATCATCAACCATCCTGATGGGATAGCACTGATCATCTGAAATAATATCAGAAACATTAAAATATATGTTGTAGCGGATCTTTTCACTCTTTTTAATATTCAATATCAAGAGGTAGCATTTTTGCACATTCTACAAGCATTTTCATGTCGTTTAAACCGATATGAGCCGGGTAAAATTTTCTTTCGGCATTCAGTTCTGTTATCCTTTTATATAATTGATCGGGATCGGCTTTTGCCACTTTTCCGACTGTGTCATAACCTGCTTCATACAGAACATAAGCAAAAGTATGATTCACCCATCGAATTCTGGATAAATCAGTTAATTTGGTTAACCTCAGAATTTCTTCATCATTTATACCTATATGTTTAGAAAATAAAGTTCTGGCATCTATAGTTACAATTTTATCAAATAAATGACGAGTATGTTTAATCCCTTTTTTTTCTAATTTTAATACAATATCTGCCGAGGTTTCAGGAAAATCTTTAGTCTTATTAGGTTTTCGAAGATACCCATTGACCATTCTTCGTAGTACATTTAGATACTGTTCTGACAACCCACTTTGTTTTGAAAATTCAATAAGCTGATCTTTTTCTTCAGTATTTGTTGTAGTTCATGTAGGTTATGAATTCCTTCTTTCTTGATAATAGTAAGATGATTTATATTTTCTTTCAATATCTTCCAACTAGGAATAAGATGTGTAGATTCTAAAATCTTCTTATAATCATCTATGCTAATTTTTGATAAATCAATATCATATCTCATTGTATAGAATTATTAATGTTCTTTATTTATACCTCAGTAAACAATACCATATAATTATGACCAGTCTTTTCATTTTGATCAGTTAGATAGGTATTCATTTCTTTTATATAATTAGGTACCTCGTTAAGAGATCCATTAATGACCCTGGTTATATATTTCCCAAAGTCTCCATGACACCTGTTATTTTAGATTGTCTATAACTCTTATCAACTTTTCTCTAACCTCTCCAGCTGTTTTTATAAGGTCTTTATTCTCTACTGCTATCATAGAAGTGGCAGGATCTACACCAGATACTTCTATCATTCCCTTTTGTTTTTCCTGAACGATCACATTACAAGGAAGCATGGTTCCTATTTTGTCTTCTGCCTGCAATGCTTTATAGGCAAAAGGAGCATTACAAGCTCCTAAGATTTTATAATTATAGAAATCTACATTCAACTTCTTCTTTAAAGTAGCTTTCATATCTATTTCTGTTAATACCCCGAAACCTTCATTCTTCAATTCATGAATCACTTTTTCTATAGCTTCATCAAATGAGACATTCTTTAGTATAGTGGTGATATAATAGCTCATTCTTTTTTGTGTTTTTATAGTTCTTATGCGGTTTCTTTTTTGGCTACATATGTTTCCAAAAACTTATAATACGTTTCTTCTTTTTTTAACTTCCTTAGATCTTCTTGAGTTACCTTATAAGCCCCATTACTCTCTTGTTCTTTGACAATGAATGTTCTGGTTTCTAATTCTATAATTACTTTGGGTTCATAACTTGCTATTTTTTTTAATTGAGCTGCAATCTTTTTCTTTTGTGTATCACGCCCAGAACAAAGTGTTATAAATGAGTAGTTTTTTAGGTGCTCCTTATTTTTTTTGATAAAAGTTTTCATCGGATGAGCTATGATATAGTTCCAGATGGGAGCCATCAAAACGATATGTTGGTAATCATTCCATAAGATATCCAGTTCATTGATCTTGGGGAAACGATTAAACAACATATCCAACATAATTCTGAACATCCCTCGTTTTTTGGGTTCAGTGATCTGCAATATATCAGCTTCTAAGTCTTTGGTTAGATCTTTAGCCAGTAATTCATTATTCCCAGAAAAGGAAAAGTAAACGATTAGAGTTTTCATTACAGTATTATTTTGCAAAAGAATTGTTTCAAATGCAATCTAAATTTCGGCAACTGTAAGGACTAAAAAAATGATAAAGATCAGATTATGATTTAAATACCGAGAATCGAGAATATTCTGAATTGATTTCTAATCTTTTGGACTACTTCCTTTATGATCGGCATTAGACATACCTATTACAGCAACCTTTGCAGGTTCCTTTTTACCCACAATAACAGTAAGCACTATCCAAACAATCAGTGTTAATTCAAGTATTACAAAATATTCATCATTATCCTTTTCCTCTTTTCATGATCTGAAACCAATTTTTTGAATCAAAATGATTTTTTAATCAGAAATAGCAGCTATATACGACTCTGCTTTATTAATGTTTTCTATTCCTTTAAGCAAAGCATCCGGATTAAAAGATATACTATCTATACCTGCTTTTACTAAAAAGGATGCATATTCTGAAAAGTCACTTGGTGCCTGACCACACAAACCAATCTTCTTGCCTGAATTATTAGCTTTTTCTATAGCCATAGCAATCATTTTTTTGGTTGCTGGATCTCGTTCATCAAAAATCGATGCCATCAATTCTGAATCTCGATCAACTCCCAATGTTAATTGGGTGAGGTCATTAGAACCAATAGAAAATCCATCAAATATTTCGGCAAATTCTTCAGCCAGTATTACATTGCTGGGTATTTCAGACATTACATATACTTCCAAACCGTTATCTCCTTGTTTTAAACCATACTCTTCCATAATATGGATCACCTTTTTCCCTTCTTCAATAGTTCTACAAAAAGGGATCATTACTTTCACATTAGTTAATCCCATTTCTTCTCTTATCCTCCTGATAGCTTTACATTCTAGTTGAAATCCTTCTCTATACCTATCATTATAGTATCTTGATGCGCCTCTAAAACCTAACATTGGGTTTTCCTCTTTAGGTTCAAATTGTTTTCCTCCTATAAGATTCGCATACTCATTAGTTTTAAAATCACTCATACGCACAATAACCTCCTTTGGATAAAATGCTGCTGCCATAGTTGCAATTCCTTGTGAAAGCTGATCTATAAAATAGTCTTCTTTAGTACTGTAATTTTTAGTAAGACTCTCAATATTTTTTTTAACATCAACATTTTTTATCTGGCTAAACTTTACTAAAGCCATAGGGTGTACCTTAATCATATGGGTAATAATAAATTCCATACGTAATAAGCCTATACCATCATTAGGGTAAAACGAATATTGAAATGCCTTTTCTGGATCTGATAAAATTAACTTTGCCTCGGTATCAGGAAGTTGTATTTTACTAAAATCTATTTCCTCTTCTTTATAGGAAAGTGCTCCTTTGTAAACATATCCTGTTTTACCTTCGGCACATGAAACCGTAATTGCTTGTCCTTCTTTTATACCTTGTGTGGCACTATTGGTTCCCACAACAGCAGGAACACCTAGTTCTCTGGCTACTATAGCTGCATGGCTTGTTCTACCTCCCCGATTGGTAACAATAGCTCCTGCTTTTTTTAATAATGGATCCCAATCTGGACTTGTTACATCTGTTATAATAATATCTCCTTCTTGTAGCTTATTTGACTCTTTTGGGGATTTTAATATTCTCGCAATCCCTGTGGTGATTTTAGATCCTATAGCATTACCAACAGTAAGCACCTCACTTTTTTCCTCCAGTTTATATTCTATTAGAACTGTAGTTTTTTTTGAATGGTGTACAGTTTCAGGTCTTGCTTGAGTAATAAACAATTCATTAGTAATACCATCTTTGGCCCATTCTATATCCATCGGTTTTTTATAGTGTTCTTCTATAACCAGTGCCCATTGAGCCAAAGTAATTATTTCGTTATCGGATAATACAAATTGTTGCTGTTTAGAGACCTTGGTATCTATATTCATGGTCGAAGAATGTCGGTTCGACTCTGAGTATACCATCGTTTTTTCTTTATCGCCTAGTTTCTTTTGTACAATTGCATTTTTACCTTGCTGTAGTGTAGGCTTAAAAACATAAAACTCATCGGGATTAATAGTTCCCTGAACAATATTTTCGCCAAGTCCCCAAACCCCTGAAAGATGAATGATATCCTTAAAACCAGATTCAGGTTCTATAGTAAATCCTACTCCAGAGCACCCCATATCAGAACGCACCATTTTCTGCACCCCAACAGATAGAGCTATTTCGTGATGCAAAAAGCCTTTGTCTTCTCTATACTTAATCGCTCGATCGGTATACAGAGATGCAAAACATTGTTTAATTTCTTTTAATAATGCCTTCTCTCCTTTTATATTCAAGAAAGTATCATGCTGACCAGCAAAACTAGCTTCGGGTAAGTCTTCTGCAGTAGCACTACTACGTACTGCAACTGCAATATTATCTTCACATAAATCCTTATAAGAGCTCATTATTGCCCCTGAAAAAGCGTCGGAAAAAATTCCTTCCAGAATTAACTTTCGAGCAACCAAACCAATCTCATTGAGGTTAGAAAAATCCTTTCTATCTAATTTTTTTAAAAGATTTTTTAACGATTCATCCAGGTCGTTTTCTTTCAGAAACAACCAGAAAGCATAAGATGTAGTAGCAAACCCATTAGGAACCCTAACTCCTCTAGGTGACAGTTGGTTATACATTTCTCCTAATGAAGCGTTTTTACCACCAACCAAGGATATATCTTTGATCGTAATTTCTTCAAATTTTTTGATGAATGCATCCATTGCTTTAAACTTTTTTAAAAGATTAATATGGTACTATCTCATATCCTGAATTCAACAAGAGAATGCCAAGTAAAAACAGTAGTACATATAACACTTGTATCAATTTTATATTGATGAATTCTAACCACTTGGCAGTTCCTTTCGGAAAGATAAATAGTAGCAAACCTATACCTAATGCAATCCAACCTATGATAGTGATAATAAATTTCCAGTTTGGTTCCCAGATATTATGAAAAAGGATATTGAGTAATCCTACAATAATCGCTATAAACGAAGTTATAATCAAAAATCTTTGGTCCTTCAGATCTTCAAAAATCTGCTTAATTCTATTTGGATTAAAACTCAATATGAAGAAAAATATAATCAGATACCAGCCCCAGAATTTAGCTAAAAATATAGATGTGTCCATTATGAAATATATTTTTTTGGTCTATATTTCAAATGTAAGGGCTACACTTCTTTTTTAATATGACCAATGTCATTAGAAGCACTCTACTATATTATCAAGGAGAATCTATCTATGTTGAAATAGGTGTATATAAAAAGAACTAAGGTGTCTACTTTTTAAATGATTATTTAAAACATAAAGTATTCTCGCAACCGCCTAAACCAGAAGTTTTAGTAGACTGTTTATATAAACACTTTCCAAATGCTACTTTAGGTTATTTGGCATTTCTAATTTATATGAAATATCTTTGGATAATGTATATAAAATTTGGGAATCTGGGAATTTGAAAATGCCATAAAAACTAGGTTCCCTATACCAAAACAAAGCACTTCAACACTTAATCAACTGAAATACATTTATTTAAAAAACAATCAATAGTAGTCACCCAAAAACTTAAAATGCGTTATAAAAAAAATTAAAAAAAATCCTTTACTATATTTGCAGGAATCCCAATGTGTTGTATATTTGCGGCGCTGAAAATATCAAATAACAGTAAAGATATATAGGTAAGTAACAGGTTTAAATCCTGTTGCACCAATTTTTCAGAGTTACGGGCTCGTAGCTCAGCTGGATAGAGCACCTCCCTTCTAAGGAGGCGGTCATAGGTTCGAATCCTATCGGGCTCACAAAAAGCCATACTTTTATTAGTATGGCTTTTTTGTTTTTATTATCCCCTCTTAAAATAAGTCAATTTTGTGTCAACTTATTTTAGGACGGAACATAGAGCTAAAAGCTTTTAAAATTTTAACGACATCACCCCTATCAGATTGTATTTTTGGTTAAACAATTAATGATTCTCAATTACTGGGTTTTTACAAAGATTCTACTTCTTAATTTATGATATTAGATAGATTAATATTAACATAAACAACTAAAGCCCAAAAATGGGCTTTAGTATATTTAATCTATAGATGCATAAAGCATGTTTGAACTAAAAATTGGTATTTAACCAATAGCTCTATCGTCTTTTTCTGCTTTACTCTTTTCTATAGATATGTGTTTTGTACCAGAAGGTGTACAATAAAAACTATTATTACCTGATTGACCGGTATAGCCCATTCCTCCTCCCATTGATATTGAATTAATGGTACCCGAATACATTAACCCAGATGCGTTAGTAAAATCAAAAGTAACTATTGAACCAGCTTGTACCCATGTCCCTCCTCCAAACTGATAACTCCAGGTGCCATCTGATTTAAAGGTAAGTTCACTTGCTGTTATTGGATTCCCACTGTTTCCCCAATCGACAAATAATTGCCATTTTCCTACTATACTTCTCATAATATTGGTTTTAAGAGTTTATAATAAATTTTTGAAAATACACGAAACTATTGTAACTGCTTATTAAATATTTCGTACTCTTAAATTTACCATATTTCATTGTTTCCCAAAAGAGTATAAACCCCTGTTTTTTTAAAAAAATCAAAAAAATATCCAGAAAAGATATTGAAAGTATAATCAGTACTATTAATAGAGCATCCTAATTTTTAAAACGAGACAGTCACAGATATGAATCTTGTCTCGATCACAAAAAGCCATACTTTTATTAGTATATTTTTTTGTTTTTAAACTTCTAGATATATTTATCGTTCATATTTTTAATAGTGAACTTATTGAATCGAAGTCAACTACCTGATGATAGTTAACAGATTCTTTATATTTACAAAAAAATAAAGGACAACGTTTAGCAGGCTATTATCAGCAATTCATGCAAATAAAACTATCTTCAAATATCAAAAAGAATAGCTACAAATGGATAATCACAATCTTGTCAGGTTTTTTTATTTTTCTGGTACTGTTTGTTTATAGAGCTTACCATATAGATAAAATACCCAGTTTAACAGGGCATAGTGTGTTTTTTAGGTCATTATCACACGCAATCATAACTTCTATTTCATTTTATTTA
Source organism: Aquimarina sp. MAR_2010_214 (assembly GCF_002846555.1). Classification (NCBI taxonomy): domain Bacteria; kingdom Pseudomonadati; phylum Bacteroidota; class Flavobacteriia; order Flavobacteriales; family Flavobacteriaceae; genus Aquimarina; species Aquimarina sp. MAR_2010_214. Next base: position 3,063,833 of record NZ_PJMS01000001.1, on the reverse strand, counting down.
ATTGAGTTTTATCTAGGTCCACGATTGGCTATTGATAAAAAGATTAAGCCTTTTGTAACTGCATTAATTGCTACACTTATTGGACTTAACCTTTCATTTTTTACATTTAATTATTTTTATGAGTGGACTGAATTATACTGGACCAGTTATTGGCCTTTTCTTTATGAGTATCCTCTTATTATAGCATTTCCGGTTACTTTAAGTATTTTAATTAATCACTTTTTAAGTCATTTTAACAATTCGCCTAGTTCATTAATCGTGATTATATCTAATAACCAAAAGCAACGGTTTCAAATTAGTATTGAAAATTTACTTTACATTAAGTCTGCAGACAATTACATTGAAATATTTTATCTTTCGGCTCAACAGGTTGATATGCTCCTCATGCGTAAAAATTTAAAAGATATTGAGGATGAGTTTGGTTCAAACCAATCTTTGATGAGGTGTCATCGGAGTTATATTATCAACTCTGATAACATTGATCATGTAAATAGGCTAAACAATAAGGTTGAAGTGTATATCGCAGGTGAAGTTATTCCTGTATCTAAAAAATACGCTGGATTACTTGAAGATAAGTTTCCTCAATTGTTCACCACATATTAAGAAATTTCATACCAAAACATCTGGATTAATTGAAAACTCCTATATAGATGCATTCTTTTGTACAGCACAATTAAATAAAATATGCCAAAATATATTTTGATTGCCTTATGCATCACCCTTATTTCATCATCCTGCTCTAAACAAAAGAGCTTGAACACTAATTCTCTAACAAGTAGGTTAGATAGTTTATTTGAAATTGAACACGATAAAAATCGGTTTGATGGTACTGCTGTAATAGGTACTAAGGATGCTATAGTCTATAAAAAAGCAATAGGCATATCCAATAGAATCTGGAATATCCCGATGCAAATAGATCATCGTTTTGACATCTGCTCTATCAATAAATCGTTTATTGCTGCACTAATTCTTATGGCTGTAGAAGAAGGTAAATTGTCTCTTGATGATCATCTCACAGATTATATTAATACATATTCATACCAAGGGAAGTTTAATCAAGATATTACAATTCATAATTTACTGAATCACACTGCTGGTTTGCCTGATTATGATCAGGTACATCCAAATCTTTCAAAAAATCAACACCAAATATTTAAGCGTAAACACTTTGATAATAACGAATATATTGATTTCATTAGTAGAATCCCGGCTATAAGTAATCCAAACCAACAATTTTATTACAGTAATTTTGCTTATCACTTACTTGTTATCATTCTCGAAGACCTTTATCAACTATCTTTTTCTGATCTTCTGGAACAAAAAATTACTAAACCTCTTCAACTAGAACATACATTCAGCACTTCTAACAATCGTATTGTTTTTGAAAATATAGTAGAAGGGTATACTTATAATAAAACAACTAAAAACTGGATGCGAAACCAGTTTATTGACCTAACCCTTGGCAGAAGAATATTTTCTTCGGCTGAAGATCTTTATCATTGGGGAAAAGAAATGAGTTCTCCAGTTCTTTTTAATAATAAACAGATAGAACTTATGCAAACCAATCATGTATCAGAGATTAATCAAGAAATCTCATACGGTTATGGTTGGGTGGTATTTGACGGAAAAAGGCAATATCGCATAGGTGATATTGGTGTCAATAAAAAATACATTATACATGGGGGCGCGACTGAAGGATATAAATCCATGCTCATAAATATTGAAAGTGGTGAGTATATCATCTCTTTTCTTGCCAATACAGGTGATCAGACAAATGAACTTGATCTTGCTAAAAAAATTGCAGTAATACTATATACTACAGAAAATGAAAACTAGACTAATATTTCTAAGCATTATCTTGTCTGTTTCGGGCATCATAAATGCGCAATCTATAACAGGGTTATGGGCCGTAGATCAGGTAAACGTAGGCGACAAAAAAATGACTCCAATAGCTAAGTGGTTCAAATACAATACTGATAATTCTTATCAGGCAGGTAATGGATGGTTGCAAAATGATGAAGGTATCTATGAATATGATAAAAAAGAAAAGGAATTTCTTCCTAAAAGTAGAAATAGCAAAGATGAGTACGGAGCCTTTAAAGTCGAATTTTCTGACAACAAAATGAAATGGGAGCGTATGGAAGATGGAATGAAAGTAATAGTATCCTTATCCAAAATTTCTAATTTACCTATGTCTCCCAAGGATACTGCTATCGGCAACTGGCAACTGATTTCTGTATCTAAGAATCATAAAGACATTACAAAATCTTACAATCCAAAAAACAAAGAAGTTATTTTTATTCGATGGACAGGAACGTATCGCAAAACAAATCCAGATACTTCAAAATCAAACGGGTATTGGTATATGAATGCGCACAAACCCGAACTACACTTAATTGACTATAATCGCGCTATAGACGTTCAGGTATTCATAGTTTCATTTCATGACAATATGATGACAATGAAACCTAAGCATACCGAAAACATCACATTTACATACAAAAGAAAATAAAAGAGATATCACATACTAGATACAGTAGTTGATGATCACTTGTTGAAAGAGAAATTAAAAAATATAGTCTGTAATTACTTCAATTTACAAGAAGTAAGAGTAGCAGTATACTTCTATCCTATCCCCTCCCTTTTTTCTAAATGGATCTACCTTTTATCTAAGACTCCAGTACATCACAAAAAGATGACACTTCGTACCAATTCCCTTTCTATAAGCGGTGTATAAAGGTTTCAAAAATACTTTTGCTGGAATTAGAAATTTAAAAAACAAGAATCATTATGAAAAAAATCATTCAGAACGCTATAGGTTTTCTGTGTTTAATCATCGGCATATTGAGCCTAAACGGTTGTGAGAAAGAAAACCTTTCTTCAATAAAAAATAATCATCCTTTTTCTATTACATCAAAGTACACGAATACAACGTACAGTATAAATGTTTTGTATCCTCAGACTTATGATCCTTCAAACAGTTATCATACCATCTATATACTAGATGGAGATGATTATTTTAAAGAAGCTACAGATATCGTTACAGAATCAAATAGGGAAGATATCATTCTTATCGGAGTAGGATATGCCAATAAAAACCGAAGGGGAACAGATTATTCTTATCCCGAAGACAACGATTTTTCGGGAGCTTCGGGAGGTGCAAAAGAATTTATCAATTTTATAAATAATGAACTTATTGTTCATATTGAAAACGAGCTTGAGATTGAAAGCACTGACAGGACATTATTCGGTCATTCTTTAGGTGGATATCTTGCTTTGTATACATTATTTCAACAAGATCAACCCAACCCTTTTGATAATATTATTGCAGCAAGCTCAAATATTATGTGGTATAATGCATATTTATTCCATTTAGAACAACACTACTTTGACACCCATGATTCACTGCATAAAAATCTTTATATAACTGTCGGAGATTTAGAAGGAGCTTCGATCAATCTTTTTTTTAATGCTTTTAAGGAAAAAATAAGTGAGCGGTCTTATACTGGTTTAATACTACACCACGAGAGATTAAAGAACATCTCACACAGAAACAGTCCAATGATCTCTTTTAAAAAAGGATTATCTATAATTTTATAAATACAACATCATGACAAACTATATAGCAGTCCTTTTGTTTATTCTTGCCTTCCCTGTCTTAGCTCAGGGACAAAAGGAAAACAAAGAATCAGATCAAAAACGATGGGAATTAGAATTTTTATATACTCAAGATATATTAAATACCAGTTACGGAAAAAACTATGGTTATATATTTAAAGGAAAATTAATGTGTTTAGATAGCAAACATTTTACGTTATCATATGGTGCAGCTCATCAAAATAGTTATATAAACGAAACAGACAATTCATTTACTGATTATGTAGATGGATATACAAGAGATATAGGGTTGTATTCTATTTTTGATATTACTTATTACCTTTTTAATAAGAAAAAACTCTACCTATCGCTAGAACCTTTTATAGGAGCAACACATTTGAAATCTAAAGGAACTTTAAAAATACCGCAATATTCGGTATACGAAAAGTACAAAAATGAATATGTATATTTTAATTATGGTTTTTCTCAATCTCTTGGTTATAACATTAATAAATTTAGTGTTAGTGCATTTGCATGGGTTTCTTTAAAAGGACTTTTAGATAAAGGGAGAAACAGACCTGCAGATTTCGATTCTCGATTTTTTGTAGGATTAGGTATCGGGTATACCTTGTAAGTAATATAATAATCACAATTCTAAAAGTGTAATCTTTGATAAGATTACACTTTTTTAATAGTAAAGGCATCTTTAAAAGTTTGAAATTTATTCCTTGATACAGGAACTTCATGAGGAACGCCTTCAAAACTAATACGATAATTTCTGGCGTTGCCAGTAGTAGCATTGATGTTTCTAATATTAACGACATATGATCGGTGCGTACTAATAATAAAAGGGTAATCACCAAGTACTTCTTCAAATTTTTGAATAGTAAGTCGATATGGTTTCCATTTTACCTTACCAAGCGTTTTTGTATAAACATCTATATAATTACCTTCAGATTTAGCAAATAAAAAGCCATTAATATCAAGCTCAATGACTTCATTTTTATTACTAGTTTGTATACTAATGATTTCAGATATTTCATTCTCATTATGTATAATTCTAGATTCGAGTTGTTCATTATATAAAGAGACTTTTTTTAAGTTTTCTTTTAAAAGAATGGTATAATTAAGCCAAACAAGAAGAAAAGCCGGAGCAATACCTAAAAGAACAACATAGAACGATGAGTTTAAAAAATGTAGTAGCACATTACCTGAAGGCTCCTTACTGATCATAAGAGACAACGTATTATTGAATATCGCAATTACAAAAAGAAGTGAAACAATTAAAAGACATTCTTTTCCTACTGTCCAGTTTTCCTTTAAATCAGGTTTAAAAAATATCCGGGGAATAACTTCTAATACTAAGAGAATACTAAAAAAAGTCATTAACCCTGCAAGAGTACAAAGAAAAGGTTTTGAGAACACAAAATTTATGTCTACATAATTTTGATCTACTGCTAATACATTAACAATACAAATCAATATCCCAAGTACAAAAGCAATTATTAGATTTCTTTTGAGATGAAATAGATAAGGATAGGGTTTATGTATAATTTTGGCAATATAATGTCGAGACATTAAGGTCTATATTTTTAATCAAAAGTAATATTTTTTAAAAGGTTTGAGTCGTTTTTTCAATCTATATAATCTTTCCTTTTCTTAATTTCTGCAAGAAATTTTTCTTTATCCTGCTTATTAAATTTCTTTACAATTTTCTTAATGAAGAAAGACCAAATAAAATATTTATCAGATGACTGTTTCATATAGCAAATCAGGAAATTAGTATGTTGTGATATCTGTTTATGTAGTTTCTTTAGCTCGACAAGAATTTAATCAGCTTATTTTTTATTTCTCAATGCAAGTACATTTCCAAAAATAATAAGCACAATTCCTATAAAAGCATATATGTCGGGTTTATATCCTTCAAAAATGGTAGAAATAGTCAAAGCAATTACCGGTATCACTACAATAACGTAGGCTGCTTTACTTGCTCCAATTTTACCTATTAAGGTAAGATAAGAGGTAAACGCAATGATAGATCCAAAAATTGTCAAATATGCTAGTGACGAAATATAAGAAAATGACGTATCAAAACTTATCGATTTTCCACTAAACAAGGTGATTAACAACATAGCTATAGCACCGTATAACATCCCAAAACCATTAGTTTGAATAACAGGGAGTTTAAATTTGCGTTGATTATTTGAAGAAGTAATATTTCCTAAAGAAGCAAAAATGATAGAGCAAACACAAAATATCAACCCTTTAATTTGATCACTAGTTAAATCTATCCTTCTAAACTCGGTCTGGTATATCAAAACTGTTCCTAAAAGCCCGAAGACAGCTCCTATTATTATTTGTTTTTTTATTTTATCTCCTAAAAATATTGCGCCAAAAACTATGTTCATAAAAATTAATGTAGAAAATGCTACAGCCACTAATCCACTACTTAGATATTGTTCTGATAAGTATACTAACCAATAATTTGTTCCAAATAGTAGAATTCCTTGTAAAGCAATAAAAAAATGTTGCTGCTTTGTGAATGATAATGGTAGTTTCCTAATCTTAGAATACCCCAATAATATAATACCACCTAATCCAAATCGATAGGCCACAGAAACGATTGGATCTACAGTTCCCAACTGGTATTTAATGATATACCAAGTAGATCCCCATATTAATGCTGGAATTATAAACAATAAGTAATTAGATTTTAGCATATTAAATAAATTTATTCTTTAAAATTAGGTTATGATATTTTTAGGATCTTCTCTAAGAAACCTCTTTTATTAATTTATATGTATTGATATACCTCCTGGCACATATTATAAATAATAGCAATGAAAAGAGAATGAATCCCATTAAAGTAAAAATAAAATTAGACCACCCCCATTCTGATACTATATGCCCGGTTGAACTTCCTATTCCACCTGCTCCCATATACTGGCATATTAAGTATAAGCAATTTGCCGTGCTTTTTCCTTCAATTGCATATTGAGATATTATTTTGTTTATCACAGTCTGAATCCCTAGTAAGCTAAAAGTGACCAAACTTAGACCTAATACTAATAACCACAATTCTTCTACTAGTAAACCTAATGTTCCTATTAGAAATAATACTAATAAGATTTTAAGCATACCAAAAGGGTGAATTCGATGAGTCAATACCCCAATTATTATCGTTCCTCCTGCTCCTGTAATATAGATTAGAAATAATAAAGAAATAATATAATGTGGAAGTGAAAAAGGTGGCATTTCTAGTCTAAAACTCAAATAATTATAGATACTTACAAAAGTGCCCATCATTAGGATCATTAAAATAAAGACTCCCGAAAACAATGGGTTTTTAAGGAAACTCTTCATATACATTAGCTTTTGAAATGTTTGAACTTTTTGTGGGTTAAAGTTTAGGGATTGTGGTAAAAGTCTCATAAAAAAGATACTTAATATCACTCCTATACCTCCAATAAATAATGTAGCTATTCTCCAATCATACCAACTAGAAATTAAACCTGCTACTACACGCCCCCACATACCACCTAATACATTTCCAGCTAAATATATCCCAATGACGATCCCTACATTTCTTACCTCAACTTCTTCAGAAATATAAACAATAGCAACTGCGATCACTCCTGATAATAAAAACCCTTTTATAAAACCAAAAACAACCAACACATTAAAATTCCATGAGACTGCCGAGAGAATAGTGATTAATGAAGATAGAAATAAAGCAATCAGCATTAGTTTTTTACGATGTAATATATCTGCATAAAAAGCAAACATAAAAAGCCCTAAAGCAATACCGACCATAGAAGACGAGACAACCAAGCTACTGATAGCTGGAGACACCAAAAAACTTTCGCTTAACGATGGTAATAATGGCTGAAACATATAAAACTGTGAAAAAGCAGCCAAACCAGGTATAAAGACCGCTTTTCGGATCTCTTTATAATGTCTTGTATTTCTTTCTGCTTTTGTTTTCATTTCTTTATTTATCTCCTCTTTCTTATAAGTTATAAAAGATTTGAAGTACAAAGTTGAAAATTATTTTTACATTAGTAAAACGTTATTTTCTTATCATATACATTAGCAAAACTTATTAATAATGGAATTACGCCAATTAAGCTATTTTGTAAAAGCGGCAGAATGTTTAAATTTTACAGAAGCCTCTCATAAAGTATTCATAACACAAAGCGCACTTTCGCAGCAAATAAAGCTTTTAGAACAGGAATTAGGAGTTCCGCTTTTTGATAGAATAGGAAAGAGAATACAACTTACAGAAGCTGGTTCATTATTTTTAACCCGTGCCAGGCATACTCTTAAAAACGCTGAAAATGCCAAACAATTAATAGAGGATTTACAAAACCTGCAATCAGGAACTCTACATATCGGAGTAACTTATGGTTTAACTAATTTGTTTACAGAAACATTGATATCCTTTTCTACAAAATTTCCTTTAATACAAGTCAAGGCTTTCTTTGGCACATCAGATGAATTAATAGAAAAACTCAAATCAGGCATGTTGGATTTTATTTTATCTTTTAATAAAGCAACAGATGATAAAATGATTACTACTATTCCGTTATTTCAATCCTATTTAACACTTGTAATACATGAATCTCATCGATTTGCAAACAAAAAGCAGATCAATATCGAAGAGCTTACTACTATGGAGCTAGCTGTACCTGCAGAAGGGTTTACAACCAGAAAAGTTCTGGATAAAGCATTTAGAATAAATGAACTCCCATATCAATATCAAATAGAATTAAACCACATCCCTACCTTAATTCAACTTATTGAAACCGGAAAATGGGCAACCGTTCTTACAAAATCGACCACACAATATTTACCCACTCTTAAGAGTATCCCCATAAACAAAAAGAAGCTTAAATTACGATCAGCGATACGATATCTTAAGGGCAATTATCAAAAAAAGGCATCTAAAATTTTCTTTCAAATGATTTTGGAACATTATCAACAAAATGCAGATTTAAATTAATTCGTAAAAAAATTCTTGATTTTATAACTAAAAATTTCAAAGAAACTCATCAAAAACTAGAATCAGGGAAAACCATAGGAAAATTGCAATTACAATCTAGTACCAATTTTAATCTTGATGAAATGAGTAGAAAATCAATAGACAAGATTAAACTTTTATACAAATTACTCAAGTATTGATTGAACCAGTAGTTTTAACTGAGGTATAACTTCTTTTTTATACCATTCATTTTTTGCTTGCCAAATATTATTTCTTGGTGAAGGATGCGGTAACACAAAATAATCTGGCAAATATTCTTTATAATTTTTTACTGTATCTGTTAGTGTTCTTTTTAACCGATCTCTCAAATAATATTCTTGAGCATATTTACCAATAAGTAGCACAAGTTCTACATTTTCCATTTTAGCCAAAAGTGGTTGATGCCATAAGGGAGCACATTTTTTGGTTGGAGGGAGATCTCCGGATTTTCCTTTTCCTGGGTAACAAAAACCCATAGGTACAAGCGCAATTTTTTTGGGGTTATAGAACGTCTCATCATCAATTCCCATCCAGGCTCTTAAATTTTGTCCGCTTTTATCATCCCATGGGATTCCAGATTTATGAACGACACTCCCAGGAGCTTGCCCAATGACTACTATTTTACTATGAGCATGCGCAGAAACTATCGGTCTTGGCCCTAGTTCTAATTGTGCCTTACATTCATTGCATTTTGAAATTAGAGACAACAGTTTTTGCATAATGAGATTGTGTTTTATGAGTTTATTAGAAAAGTATAAAATATTATGCTATCACTTACCATATTTAAGATTTGTTTGATATTTTGACTAGAAGAACACCTTAACACGCCAGCTAAGGTGTTCTACAAAAGAAAAACTAATCACACCGGTTAGAACTTTTCTACTAGACAAAAGAAAAATGTCAACACCTCTAATTATGCGTATTACGTAGTTTCTCCCAGTTACTATTAGCTTTTGTAACTAATTTTTTGTGATTATTTTCTGCCAGCCATAATTGTTGTGCGTCTAGCTCTATGTTGTACAAAAACAAAAAGTATTTTCCTTCTTTTACAACAAATTTGTTAGGATCTGGCCTAAATTTGGCTCCTGCATATATTCCAAATGCACAGAATCCTCCATACTGTGGTAAGTATCGTTTAGGATTCTTATCAAACTTGGACTTTTGTTCTTTAGAAGTAAAGTAATACAGAATCTTCTCATATTCGGATTTATATTCTTTGTTTCCTCGTTGTGCAATACCTAGATCAAGATATGACACAGGGCTATACCCTTGTAAAGCTATATTACTGTTATCAATATTATTTCCTTTCTTATCCTGCGCATTAGTAGTCATGGTTGTCATGATCATTACAACTAATACTATTCCTATATTTTTTAAAGTTTTCATTTTTTTATCTTAAGCATTAAAATATTCTTCTTGTATAACCTCTCCATCATTGTTCCATATTCGTCTAATGATTTCATGCCAATAAATTGTACTATTATCGGTCATCTCGAAATCAAATGTGAATTCTGAAGCTGAAACATTACCGTCTACTATCGTATGATGATGAGTAATACCATTTACTTTTCTAATAGAATCGGCAAAACCTTCCATTTTCTCTACCATTTGTGCTTTATTTTTAGTGGTAAGATTATTGTAATCAGAGGTTGTAGCATCCTCGGCAAAAAATTGTTTTACTGCATCTACTATTGCTCCTTTTGATACGATACTATCCATTTCTGTTACTAATGTTTTAATATCCATTGTTTTTATTTTTAAATGATTAAATAAATATTGTTTTGTAATTACATTACAAATTTCTGGATATATCGAGGAAAGAGAACTACAAAAAAAACGCTAGTTCTTGTACTTTTTATGTTTGAAATGTGATGGGGATTCTCCTGTATAATGCCTAAAGAAATTAGAGAAGTGGTTCGGTTCTTCAAAACCCAGTTCTAATGAAATTTCTTTAACAGTAAGGTTTTTAGCTAAAAGGGATTTTGATGTGTTAATCATTTCGTGTCTAATAAGCTTTCCCAAAGAAGTTTGCATTTTTTCTTTCACCTTTTTTGAGAGCGCTTTTGGAGAAAGGTTCATTTTTGAAGCATAAAAATCAAGGGTTCTTTCTTTGGTATGATATTGTTGAAGGAGTTCGATGATGTTCTGAGAAAAAAGATCTCGATTTTGATAGTCGAAATTTTCTCTAAACTCTATTGGATTCCTTCCAACATTATTTTTAAAAACTCTGGTAAAATATGCAGGATCATTGTATCCTAAATCATAAGATATTTCTTTAATACTTTTATCTGTAAAAGCAATCTCTTTTTTGCTTTCTAATAGTTTTTTACCTGATAATAGAGATTTTAGAGAAATCCCTATTTTACTTTTGATCAAAGACTGAATATTATATCCGTTTTCATCAATCAAAGCTGTGAGTTCTCTATTATTAATATTGCTAGAATATTGTGTATCAATAACATCCTTTGTATCAAAAATAACACGATACTCCTCCTTATTTGCCTGAAATGGATTTTGATAATACCACTGTTCTGCAAAAACATCTATAATACGATCTATTTCTACATCGGGTTCTATTTGATTTGTTATTTTTTGAAAACTATTGGATTCATCAAAATTAATGTAACCTAAGGAAATAAGGTGCTTAAACAGGACTCTAAACTCTTTATTTCTAAAAACCGTTTCATCAGGAAATTCAATTTTTTGAATAAGAAAGTTATCTGAAAGAAATTTTATGTACTGTCCTTTTTCGAGGAAAATGGCTTTATTTTGCCAATCGAAATAATTCCTAAAATCAACTTGAAGACCACCATTACCAGATAAAACCTGGAATAGTGTATATTGATTAACAAAATATACCTTATTAATTTCTGGTGTAAATTGTATGAACACGATAATTGTTTGACGTATCTATCCTAAGTCGAAAAAATTATCGAAAAATAACAGCTTATAATTATTAAATCAAATAATATATTAAAACCTTGTCATTAAGATCATAACCATTTCAAATTCTGAGTATAATGATGGTAAACACACCTAGGCTTTATTTACTTTTTAATATCGTTTTACTTTCTCTACTTCTTTTAATAATTATTGAATCTCTATAGATTTTTTTTACCGAAATATCCTCGAGTATATCTCCTTCTCTAATCTTATGAAATTTATTATTCATTTTAATTAGGATCAATTCTGAAGTACTTTTGGCCCCTTTAACATAACCATGATAGCTCAATTTAGGCCATGGTTTATTAATATTATTTTTAGGAATGCTATTTATTTTTTTACGTCTAGGCACCAAATTCGTATTTGTTTTACGTTTTTTTCCTCTAGAGATGGTATATTTTCCTAAGAAAGGATCTTTTTCAACTTTTCTAAGATTAAAAGTATCTTTTGAAAAATTCATTCTGGGATCCACAATAGTAATTGGATTAACCGATATACTATTCTCTTCGACATTATTTCCAAAAAAACTAAAAATTTTATTGAAAACAATTGCCCAAATGACAAGCATAAAAAAAATCAGAACGCTATTTAAAGTCTTTTTCTTCACTAACCTAAAAAATTATAATTTGGTAGATTCAATTTATTCAACCGTTATTTTTCTAACTTCACTAAAAGTACTACTATTACCAGCTTTATCTATAATCTTTACTCTCCAATAGTAATCTCCTTTATTAGAAAATGTTATTGCTTGAGAGGTCGAACTTGTTGGTACTGTTTCAATTATATTTGTAAAACCATTGTCTTTAGCTACTTCTATAATACTGGATAATGTAGATTGAACTTCTCCCGTATCACTAGCTATATTCCAGGTAAAAGTAATAGGAGACGATCCTTTTGCGTCATTATTAGGTGATGCTAATGTGGGTTGATTAGGTACTTGAGTGTCTAAAAAAATCTTTCTCGTCGAGAATTTGGTTTCTCCACTATCATTTATGGCCTTTACTTTCCAGGTATAAATTGCATCCTCACTCAAGACTGAAGAATTGAGAGTGAAATCATTATTGGTGACACCGGGGGTGTTAATTTCGGTAGATGTACTATTTTGAAGTGTTTTTTCAACAATTACGGTATATGATTTTGCTGCCTGAATTCTATCCCAAGTAAGAATAATACTATTACTATCTTTTGTATAAAAATTCTCAGATGGTGACGTTAAAAACACAGTCTGATTTGTTAAATCGTCTGATACAGCTAGAGCAAAAGAAATAGGAAAACTATAAGCTGTTGTATACGCAAAATTTTCACCTCGTATCCTCCAACTATATTCACCGGGATTAAGTCCATATGTAAAACTATTCCCCTTAACCAATGAGTCTAATACCCTTTTTTGTGTAGTTTCTTCTATTACCTGTATTCTATAGTCATCTGCATCTTGTAATTCATCCCATCTAAACTGAACCGAATTACCATCCAGGTTACTTTTATCTTTTGGTGCTACTGTTGTCACCAAATCATCTGTAATATCTTCCTCGAGAACATCATCGCATGCTATCAACAGAAACAAACTGCTAAAAACTATACCTATACTAACTATTTTTTTCATAATTCTGAAATATTATCTTTACTCTTAATTTATTTTTCCGTGTTTGGAATTCTTTTTCTTTTGTAAATGAAATGCTAACAATATTTGAAAACTTAAATTCTCTTTCAAATGCATACACAATTTCTAACAAAGCATTAAAATCTCCTTCTAGTGTTAATTGGTTACTAATTACATTAAAACCATTACTTTCTGCTATATGGATTTCATCTAAGTTAAAAACATATACATTATCATAAGATGATGTAAAATCAAGTATTTGTTGTTGTATTTCTTCGGGTTCTATCCCTTGTTTACCTATTATTTTATCGTAAAATTTTAATTCTGCTTGTGTTTGAGTTACATCGGTTGTTGATGAGTTCACATACTCTAATTTGTTTTCTAATTGTCGAACCTGATCATAGGCCTGTCGAGTGACTTTAAAAGATCTTTTATTCGCTGCCAGAAATAGCAATACTGCTATTACTATAAGTCCGATTAATTTTTGTTTATATGTTAGATTTGCAAACACTATTTCATCTGTTTATTTTATTATTCTTTTACAGGTCAGATGGAATTCGCCAATAATCATTTAGGTAAATATTAACTAAGTTATTATGGCTCATTTCACAACGATTTTTAAAGTAAACTCACTTTTTTTATTTCTACTCTTACTAAAATCCAAAATTTCTATTTTGGAAATCCATTTTTCTTTTTTTAATTCTTTAACCCAAGAATTAATTGGCATACTCGAACTAGAATTGCCATCAATAATAATGGTATTAGTTTCAAATATTATTTTTTCAAAATTCTTGATCTTTTTCTGCGCAGGATTTACCTTAAGATTATTAAGTCCTACATTATTAGGAATAGAACTTACGATACGATACATATAAAAAGAAAGAAAACTCTGATTTAAGATACCTGATTCCTGAAGTATTTTTGTTTTGTTTTGCTTTTCGTTTTCTAGCTTTTTAACCTGATTATAAGTATCATTAAGGTTATATAACTGAGATTCATAACTTACATACTTATTATTATAGTAATTCAATAATAAATAACTAATCAATAATGCAGATAGAAAAAAGATTCCCAATACAGTTGCTACAGTATTAAATGTCTTTTTAAGTACATTTTCTTTCTTATTCTGTTTTAAAAACTCTGCATCATAGTTAACGTCATCTGAAGGGTATAAATAGTGAAGTAGAGTCGAAAACAAAGGAACCTCAGTATTATTAATCTTCTCTTCTCCCAGTACATATTCTTTGGCAATAGCATCCAGTTTTTGAGTTTCTGTCAAATAATCATCATGAAAACTCAATTCATAATCGGCAGAAATAATCGATGGCTCATTAGACAGTCCTTTAAATAGTATTCCTATAAAGGGACCAATACTATAATCTACAACCAAATATTTATTTTCTAAAAACTGTACGAAGAATTTCTCTAAAACGTCTTTCCTTACTATTGAAATAAAATTTTGTTGACTTTGATACAATTCATAAATGTAGAAATCATCGACAGAAGCATTAAACAATATCTCCTTTAAATAGTTTCCTTTTGCGGAAACTTGCTTATTTATAATACCTTTTCCATAAAAATTGAGAAGTAAAGGAACCGATGTATTCACTTTATCTTTAACAACATCAAAATCTTCTGTAGAAAATGAAGTCTCTATCGACAAAGCATCAGATTTCTTATCTACAATAAGCACATTATATACTGGGGTATCTCCCAATACTATACCTACAATAGCATATTGTTTTTCCTGAAAAGGCTTAAGAATAATATTTTTTATCTGTTCTAACATTAGTAAACAACAGTCGGTTTTATAAATACATGTAGTTTTGACTTCTTTTTTTTCTTGATTTTACTACTAAAAAACCACTTTATAATTGGTATTCTAGATAATAATGGTGTTCCTGTTCCAGAGTTTTCTTTTTCTAATTCATCCAATCCGCCAAGAAGTATCATTTCACCATTTCGTACTCGAACCAAGGACTCAAACTGCTGAGTTGATTTTCCTGGTGGAGCATTTTCTCCTGCTCTTCCTAAAAAGGCACTTTTTTCTACAACAATAGTTAGTGTTATTTGTTCATCTTTAGAGACAAAAGGTTTTATATTAACACTTAAATTAGCATCTGTAGCTTTCCATTGACCTGACTGCAAAATATCACTACCTACACCATTATTAATTAATCTATTATTTTGTTCGAAGTAATAATTGGTTTCTCCAATAGAAATTTTTGCTTCATGTCCACTTAAAGTAGAAATCTTAGGAGTCGATTGCAATCGGATTATAGAATTATTTTCGAGTGCTCTTAGATTGAGGTAAAAGTCTTTTGCAACCTTACCAAGATTAAAAATACCAAACCCGTTAAAGGCATCAATCAATTTATTTATAGAAGATGCATTTAAATTAACTTCTGCTTGTGGAAATAAAACCCCCGAGGTAACTTTTTCTTTTTTGTCTATCCCTGCTTTAATTCCGGTTTGAATATCATACCCTTTTTGATATTGTACTATGAGTACCTCTATAAGGATCATGGGTACCACTTTATCAATTTGTTTTATATACTCTTTTAACTCCAATATTCTTGGTCTCGAGCCAGAAACTACAAATCCATTAAGTTCTATAAACTCCTTAAGTTCTACATTTTCTATTAAATCTTGAGGTAATGTTTCTAAAACAGTTTCAATGGTTCTGTTCTCTAACTGTATAAGTTCTGTACTTCTAAGCCCTTCCCCATTTTGATCTCCTATAAGATAAAAATCATCTGTTTTTTTATACGTACTGTTTTTCCCCATAAAAACATGATCCAAAAGCTCATCAAAAGTAATTTCATTTACCACCAATGTTGTTTTAGCTCCTGCAGGTTTATCATTCATAAAATAGTTTACATTGAGTTTTTCTGCTGCTTCTAATATTAATGAAGTAACATCGGCATCAAATGCCTGAACACTCAAAAATCCGCTTGGGAGCACTGTTATTTCTGCAGATGACACCGGAGTTCTACTTTTTTTACCCTTTCGTGATGATCTTGTAGTAGTATCTGCTTGCAATTCTTCATCTTTTTCTATGTAATAAAAACCATTATCATCTTTGGTTATTATTAAGTTATTAGATTTAGCCATCATCTCTATTACCTGATCAAATGGTCTATTCAAAATATATGCAGAAATTTTTTCATTTTTTGCATTAGGCCCTAGGATTACATTTTTACCTGATACATCAGTAATCTTTTGAGCTACGCGAGGTAAGGAATCATTTTTAAGTTTTATAGCTAAAAAATCATTTTGGCTATTGTAAGTGACGTCAATTTCTTTAAGCACTTTTGGTTTAGGAAGTTCTTTCTGTTTTATGGTTTTCTTAAAAACAATGATTTTGTTTATAAACTCTATACTTAGGTTATATTTCTTGATCACAAAAAGAAACACATCCTTAACTGGAACATCAAAAAAGCTACTAGCCACAATCTGATTAAGATCTGGATCTACACTTATATTTAACTTATGCTCTATAGCTACAGATGTTAGAAAATCATATAGTGTAAGCCCCGAAACATCAATCTGTATAGTTTCATTAAGTTCGGGAGTTTCTTCTGCATATGCATTAATTTGTTCTTCAATTTTTTGTATGTTCTGTTGTCCATACGAAAGAGGGATTATACAAATTAATACTATATAATATAAAAGTTTCTTCATAATTAAGCTTTGATTAGCAGCGAATAAATTTCTTCGAGAGAAGTTTCCCCTTCTTCTAATAAATTAAAAGCTTTATCCGCGAGGCTTTGGTATTTATAACTTATATTCTGTTCTAGATTGTGACTATTATTTTTAATGGCATTAACGACATCATCTGTGATCGATACAATTTCATATATTGCTCTTCTGCCTTTATATCCCGTATAATAACATTCTGTACATCCTACTGGCATATGATATGTTGATATCTCCCTAGGAAGTTTGTAATTTCTAGGTAGTTCTTCTTTATTAAAAGAGGTTTCTTTTTTACAATGCGGACAGAGTTTTCTAACTAATCGCTGGGCAACAGATAGGTTTAAGGTCTCTGCGATATAAAATGCAGGAACTCCCATATCAACTAGTCTGGATATTGTTCCTAATGCAGAATTAGTATGTATTGTCGACAACACCAAATGCCCTGTTAACGAAGCCCTTATAGCCATTTTAGCTGTCTCGGCATCCCTGATTTCTCCAAGCATAATTATATCTGGATCTTGTCGTAAAAATGATCGTAATGCCGAAGAAAAAGTAAGTCCGATGTCTTCTTTTAATTGTACCTGATTAATTCCTTGTAAAGTATACTCTATTGGATCTTCTACGGTTACAATATTTCTTTTTACATCATTAAGAAGTTTTAGCGTAGCATATAGTGTTGTTGTTTTACCTGACCCGGTAGGCCCACTAATCAATACGATACCGTTATTCTTTTTTACAGCTTCAAGATATTTGTCTTTTTCATCTGACTCCAATCCTAGATCTTCTAATCTAATATTAGAAGCATCTTTCCCTAAAAGACGCATCACCACTTTTTCACCATGTAATGTGGGTAATATAGAAACTCTAATATCAAAATCTTTATAATCTATCCTTCCGTCTTGCGGTAATCTCTTTTCTGTAATATCAAGATTAGATTCTATTTTGATCTTATTTACTAATTCTAAATAGCTCTCTTTAGGAATTTTATACTTTTCAACTAAAACACCATCGATACGTAATCTTGCCCTTGCTTCTTCTTCGTATACTTCAAAATGAATATCACTACTACCAATAGATTTGGCTTCAAAAATCAAATTGTCTAAAAAACTACTTTCTACAGTAGAGATACTTTGTGTTACTTCCTGATCTCTGTTATTCTTCCTATAATAAACAAACAGTGCTTTATTTAATCGCTCTGATGAAATCTCATCAAACTTCAATGGTTTTCCCAAATACAATTCTAACTCTTCCTTAATCTGAGAATTCACTTTTTCTTCATCAATATAAAGCTCCATCACATCCTCGGTATTGTGCTTAGGAATGATACTATAATGATGTGCTAAATCAGCATTAATAAGCTGTTTTAGTTCTACAGATATTTGTATGTTGGTATCAGCGCTCAAATGATAAAATCGTAAAAAACATTAGTTGAAAAAAATAGATTAGGAATCATCACTATAATGATATAAAGTGACAAGTATCCCGCTAGTGGTATTGTTTTTTGTTTGCTTTTATTCTGAAATATCATATATAATACTAAAGACAATATCATCCCTGAAATAAAGAACAACATGTAATTTCTAAATGAAAAAAGAGGGATTACAGCAATTAAAAACACCAAGTCGCCTATACCCACATGTTGTTTAAATGGGTTTTGAAATTTTGATTTTTTAATAGAAAAATATGCTACAATAGAAATAAAATTGATTCCAATAAATAGTAATGATTTCAGGCTATCAAAAAGAACTATTATATCTTTATTCATATATATACTCACAACTAGCACCAAAATAGGCAACCCAATGTGTATATGTCTATATTTGACATCCTGATATAACATTATCCCAAAAGAGATGAATAAAATAGATATTAATACGTATATCATTAGTCCTTTACCGTTTCTTTTAATAACTTATTGTGATCAATCTCCCAGGTATTAAAACTTCCATCACCGTCAAAATCAGATAGAGAAACTGCTCTGGCTCTAAAAGAATTAGTAGATGCCTCTGTTATTTCTATTCTATACACAGCCTGTCCTCCTTCATTAATAGATAATGCTGGTTCAAAACCTAAAGCTTCAAAATCGGCTGTATATTTAGAATTTCTATAAAAATAGCTTTTCTCTAATCCATACAAATGGTTTAGCATACTTTGGGCTTCAATAGCTTTTGCTTGTGATACTACAGAAGTTTGGTTTGGCAATACCAATAGTATTAAAATCCCAATAATACACAATACAATTACTAATTCTGACATCGAATATGCCTTTACATACGCCTTTTTACCGGTGTTCTTTTTTATTTTCATTTTCCTTTTTTAAGAAGGTTGAATAATTTTACTTAGATCAAACATAGGTGAATACATTGCAATTAAAACTGTACCCACAACCAAACCAATGATTACAATTATTAATGGTTCCATAATAACACCGATCATCTTGGTCTGATGTTGTACTTCTTCATCATATTGCTTAGCCAATCGTTCAAACATATCATCTAATTTATTTACTTGTTCGGCTACACTAACAAGTGAAACCAATTTAAAATCATATATAGAATGGTTGGCTAATGCTTTTGAAAAAAGAGTTCCTTTTGTCACCTCTTTTTTGATCACATCTAAACTTGATTCTAATGGATAAAAAGATATCATACGCTGCACTAAATCCAAAGAAGTTACCAATGGGGTTTTTGCAGATAATAATAAGCTTAGAGATTGACAAAAACGAGTGATGTATATTTTTCTTACCAGTTTACCAAAAAACGGAATTCGTATAATTACATTAGATATTGCTTTTCTGTAAAAAGTATGGTTTTTAAAGTAAAAATGAAAAGCAATTATCGAGACTAATACAATACCAAAAACTATACTTATGGCCGAAAAATGCTCTGAAACGTAAATAATCTTTTTAGTTAAATCTGGTAAATCTTTTCCAAACTGTTTAAATACAGTAGCGAACATAGGCACGACATACTTCATCATAAAATAAAGTACCCCAAAAGTTAACAGCAATACAAACGAAGGATATGTAAAAACAGATAACAGTTGTCTTTTCATTTTTACTTTTCTATCAAAGTATTGATATAACTCTAATAATACTTCGTCTAATTTTCTGGTTTCTTCTCCAATTTTAACACTGAAGTATTCATACGGAGAGAATTTCCCAGAATCTCGTAACGCCTCAAATAAAGCTTTACCTTGTACTACTTCTTTTGTTATCGCTTGTATCAGATCTTTATGTTTCTCTTTTTTTTGCTGATCTTTTAATATTTCTAGTGCCTTTCTAAAATCTACTCCAGAGTTTAACAAAACAGAAAGTTCTTTATAGAAATCCATTTTATCTTTATCAGAAAAACGATTACCAAAACTCACTTCTTTAGAGAAAAAACTATCGTTTTTCTTCTTTGTCTTAGTGACATTTTTTGTTTTATATGTTGAAATATTAATACTCATCCAGCAAATAATTATTCATTCTCGATGCAAGAGAAATTTCTTTTGATTCAAAAAAATCAAAACTTGCTCCTAGTATCTCAATCTTAAGTTTTATGAGTTGATATTTTTCCTCAATTTTTTCGTTTTGGTTAAGTTTAACTTCCAGAATTTTTATATTAAAAGTATCTACAGCTTCTGCTTTTCTGATTATTCTTTCTGTTTTGAAAAAATAGTGAACCTCTTTATTAGATACCTCTAATACAATATGTTTATCATCATCTATATTTATAGACTTACTAAGTTGAACATCTTTTGAGAAAAGGTTTTGAAAATGGTTATATGCCATCAAATCATCTTGCTGATCTGCATATACTACTACTTGTCTTGATAAATTATCATAAATAACATACACCATTGTAATTACCAATGATGATATTACCATGCCAATAACAAGTTCTAGCATCGTAAATGCTTGTAATCGTATATATTTTTTAGTTTCTAACAATGTATTGATATGTTTCCTTTTTTGACTGTACTTTTATAATAAATACAACTTTATATCCTGTGTTATTTTCTAATTCTTCAACTTTCTTTATTACGGTAAAAGATTCGAAATTATAATTTTCATCTATAAATTCCTTTTCGGTTTTCGTTTCCCAAAACAATTCTTTTACTTTTTGTCGAGCTTGGTAATGAGCAATACTTTGATCAGAACCTAATACTCTACTATAAATTATAAGTGCCATAGACAAACAAATCGCAATAATGGTCATGGCAATTACCGATTCGATAACAGACCCTGCTTTAACATTATAATTGTTTAATAATTGCATAGGGTTTATAGTATTCACTTTTATTTTTAAAGAGCGGTATCCTTACAAACTCATCAGGAAGACTTTTCCTATCAATTGTTCCGTTTAAAATATAATTATCATAAGCAGAGGCTTCTGTTTTTAGGTAAAAATTATTTGTATATACGGTACCTATTACATTTCCTTTAAGCTGTAATTTACCACTACAGTAGATATCACCAATTACTTCGGCATCTTCTTCTACAGTAATTATTTTATCTAATCCTCTGTTTATATCATTTATCACCACTCCTCCTAGTATCTTACTTTTTTCTCCAATAATAACCTCTCTTTTATCTACATTCCCCGTATTCATCAAAATACCAGATGGATATTTTAAAACTACATTTTCTTCAAGTCCAACTACTTTTTCTGCTAATACCTGAACATTACCAATAAAACCAGATTCAAAAGCTACCTTTGGAGCATCAATGATAATATCTTCTAATACATTATTCTTCTTGATATAGATTGAATCTTTGGATTTTATAACAATATTTCCTGAAAGCCTTTTATTATTCAAGATTATCTTATCACTTTCTATAATCAGTGTCTGCTTACTAAAACTATTATATAAGAGAACATCATCTTCTATTTCATTTAACTCAATCTGGCGTATCGTATTAACATCATATGCAAAATCAATATGATCAATCTTTGGTAAATTTGTTTTTGAGTTACGCTTTGTGCCTAACAAAAATTTTGTGTCTCGATATGCATTAGAAGTTATATATCCTGATTTTATACCTGATTTTGGCAAAAACACATTACCCGTTATTTTAGCTTTCTCTACCATAAACAAAGGTTTTGAAGCATCCGAAAGATATAGTGCCAACGCATCTTCTTTTTGCCATTGCCCTATCAATGCAGCTCTTTTTATAGTATCTTTCTTAAAAACAGAAGTAGTCAATAATACTTTATAAAAACCCCATGGTTTTATACTACCAGATGAAACCATGCCATTATCAAAAACATCTAGAGTAATCATCTTCTCCTCGATATCCTCTATTTTTGCAAGAAAATATTCTTGTGCTGATTCATTGTTAGACAATAGTTCAGCATGGGCATCAAGCATTCCCTGATGTATTTTCGAATACCCACTCATCAATAACAGCGAATAACAAAATATCCCTACTACAATACAAATTAGTATCGCATATGCTATAGAACCGGCTTTTATCACGTATTATCCTTTTCTTTTTTACCAAATAATCGTTGAAAGAAATTTGGTTTATCGTTAGGTGTCTTGTTTTGTTTTGCTTTTTTAACTCCCTTTTTAGTATTCCTTTTTACCTTTGTTTTATTATTTTTCGTCTTTTTGGAAGTTGCTTTATTTTTATCTTTTTTAGAAAAAAGCTTTTTAAAGAAACTTGGTTTTTTCTGCTGTGGAGCTAATGAATCTTTAGCTTTCTTTTTAAATAGTCTACCAAAGAAACCAGGACGCAGCGTATCTTTTTCTTTACGTATTTTTTTACTATAGTTTATAGTATCTCCTTTTTGCACAAAAATCCATTTCCCTGATCGTTTACCACTAGTATATCTACCCTTTGATATAACATTACCAATACTATCATAGAATACACATTTGCCATTTAGTACTCCACTGCTCCAATTTTCTGTCGTTGCTAATTGACCATTTTTATACCACGATTTCCAGATACCAATCTTTTTTCCTTTATTAAAAATGCCTTTCTCTGCTAATTCATTAGAGTAATAATACTTGGTATATATACCATCCAATAATTCTCCTGCATAATCACTTTGTGTTGCCTGTATTTTCTTAGATTTAAACCAATAATACTTCACTCCTAATTTTGGCTTTGGTTCATTATCTGTAATATGAAAACTTTCTTTATACTCTGTAGTGCTAATATTTTTCTTATTAAACAGTTCCTGTGAAGTTTTACAACTCATTAGGCAAATGAATACGATACTTATATATATAATTTTTTGCATTCCTTTAAAATACTTTCCAACCACTATGGCTATTAAAATTTTCACACTGTACAGTTATCATATTTAGTTCTTAAATCGTTATTTATTGTGTACCACTCCAAACTTAAAAAGTCTATAAACAACTACTAGAAAAGCTAAAAAATTAAATCAAAATCGAGCATAAAAACCTCATTAATAATCACTTAAAATTAAATCAATAGAGTAAACATATAGATATAACATTCAATACATTTATAAAAAATGAAGTGGCAAATATATTCATTTTTATATTGTTAAAAAGTTAACTCTCTATACATTTCCTATACCTTGTAGAGCACCTCACCAAACCACTCAAATTACTATTTTATCAATATTTTATATTAATTAAAAATCTAATTTAAATATGTTTACTCTCTCTCTACATTATTTTTCACAGTACAAGAATACGAGTCCTTAGTTTCATTTTTCGGGACTGAGGATTTTTTTTTTACTTTTTTTTATTATTGCCTTAAATAAAATATAAAAACTATGCTGTACGGTAATCTTACCCAGCAATTCTTCTTAGGAGTTATTATTGATAATCACAAGAAGATTATCTAAATATCGTAGTTATGAATTTTGGAAACCTTACTAACAAAAGGTATAATTATTTTTCTGTAGAAATTACTTTTTTAGTTTTACTATAATGCACCTTATTTCTCCAGTAAGAAACAGCTCCAAAAACCGCAAGAAAAGCAATAGAATAATAGACTGCATTGGGAGTAATTACTTTATCGCCACTAGCATATGAATGTAGTCCTTTAAGGTAAAAATTAACTCCAAAATATGTCATTAGAATACTATATACAGCAATAACAGAAGCCAGGTTAAACCACCATCTTCCTCGTAAACCAGGAATTAATCGCATATGTATCACAAAGGCATATAGCATAATACTTATTAAAGCCCATGTTTCTTTTGGATCCCAACCCCAGTAACGCCCCCAACTCTCATTGGCCCACATTCCGCCCAGGAAATTACCTATAGTAAGCATCACCAACCCAATAGTAAGAGCCATCTCATTAATAATAGTTATCTCTTTAATATTAAGATCCATTCGTTTCTTATTAGACTCTGTTGTCAATATCATTAATAACAGTGACAGGATTCCTAAGATTGCCCCTACAAAGAATGGCCCATAACTTCCTACAATAATAGATACATGAATCAATACCCAATATGAATCTAATACAGGTTGCAGATTAGCAATTGCAGGATCTGTCCAGTTTTCATGTGCAAAAAACAAGATGATCGCAGCAACAAATGTTGTAGCTGCAATAGTTAGATTACTTCTTTTACCAAAAGCAAGTCCTATTGCCAGGGTTGTCCATCCCACATAAATCATAGATTCGTATGCATCACTCCATGGCGCATGCCCAGAAACATACCAACGTATAATCAATCCTGCAGTATGTAGAATAAAAAGAAATATAACTATACCAATAGCACTATTGATTAATGCCTTAACAATTTTAGAATCTTTAAATATTCTAACAACCACAAAGATCATCAACAGTAAACCTATTAGTCCATAGTATCGATATAATGTTCTAAAAATATCATACTTATTCAATACAATTTCTGCTTTGATTTTTTTATCTGTTGGTAATACTTCGCTTCCAAATTTTTTCTGAAAACTTTTAATACTCTCTATGTACTGATCTGGTTTACTATAATCCCCTGTTTTTCTTGCTTCTCGTAATGATTGACGATAAATCGGAATAATCTGTCGGGTATATACAGAATCCATCCCACTAAATTTAAATTCATTTAATTCGGGAACAGAAACCCATTTGTTACCTTCATCTCCCGGAACCGGAAAAACTCTTAATATCCCACCTCCTAAAGCTTGATTTAACAGATAAAATTTTTCATGAGTTTTCAGAAAGTCTTTCTCAAAACTACTAGGCGTATTTGTGCTACTTGCTTTTTCTAAATAAGGAGTTAATTTATAAGATCCGTCTGGTTCTACAAGATCTATTAGAGATACTCTTCTTTCGGTTTTTGGAACTCCTAATATTTTACGTATGCTATCATTTCCTCTTTGAATTTCTATAATTGGCATACTGTACCAGATAAATGGGTTTTCTACCATCGATACAAATACCTGATCTGCATTCAAACCTTTATAGGTATCTTTTTTACTAAGCTTACGAAGTAATTCTGAAGAAAAAGTATTTACAGGTTTCATTCTTCCTCTTTCATCCTGAATCACAATACTACCAAATTTAGCCGCATGAACTGCTGGAACAACATTAGCCAAAACAACAGAATCTAATTGTGCTTTGCTAGGCAACGATGGTAAATGATTTGCATGATCTGATTGAGACTGGTCCTGTGCAAAGGAAAAAGTAGATATAATTAATGCTAAAAATACAGTAAGTGTTTTCTTTTTTTTCTTCAACTTACTCAGCATGTGTTCCAAATCTTTAAATCGTGATCCTTTGATAAACAGAATCAACATTAAACCTAAATATAACAGCATATACCCTATATAGGTTATCCATGTACCCAAACGATCATGATTTACAGATAACACTGTTCCTTTTTCATCCTGATCAAAAGAAGCTTGAAAAAACCGGTACCCTTTATGATCTAGTACATGATTCATATAAATATCATATGGGCGGGAAGAATTATCCTCAACAATATCAACTTTACTTTTAAAAGATTTATAAACATTCTCTGTACCAGGGAATTTTTCGGCTATAAAATCATTCAATTTTAATGCAAAAGGCAGTTCCATTTGTTTAGAACCATAACTAAAATACATGTCCAAACCTCCTAATGAGATTTTGCTCATGTCATTATTATATCCTTTCCCCCCAAGTAGTTTAACTTCTTTAGTTTCTCCATTGGTGGAAACATTTAAAACCAACGCATCTTCTTGCCCTTTACCTTTAACTTCTATAGGAACTACTCCATATTCACCTGTAATTACCGGATCCGGTATCACGAATTGCATACCTGCAGTTTGATATAGAGATCTAAGCATTAATGGCTGAAGGCTATCTTTAAAAACAAGCCCTTGCATCTGATCTGCCATTCTTAAAAAGGAACCATCAAAGGGGGACTCTATAAAATAATCATCGTTTTCATATGTAATGTTTATCGCTCCTTTGGTAGGTTTATTAAAACTAACTAATATATTATGGATATTCGTAACTTCTCCTTCTTTAAGAAAATGGTCATGACGACCTCCGTCTCCTGCTTCTACTATTTTAAGATAATTCTCACCATCTTTTGTTTCAACTAACCCCATTTCTGCTCCCTGAATATAATCTTGATATGTTATAGTAACAGGTTGCTTATTATAATCAGTGTTAATTGTGAAGTCATTATTAGTCGCTTCTGCTAACTCTAAAGCTTCAGAAATTATACGTCGACGAGGTTCTCCTTCAATTTCACCATCTAAAAAAATGGATAAATATGTTTTTTCTGAAAGAAAAGTAGAAGTAGTCTCACCTTCTCGAATTGGCATAACTCCTTCATAACTTATATAACGGGTAACAAAAGCTCCTATAATAATTAAAATAAAAGACAAATGGAGTAATAATGTTGGCCACTTCTCTTTCTTATACAATCTATAGCGCATGATATTTCCACAAAAATTAATAACAAAAAATACCATTATGGCTTCAAACCACCATGTATTATATATCCAAATTCTTGCTGCAGTAGTGCCATAGGCATCTTCCAAAAACGTTCCTAATCCCATAGAAAACGCAAAGACAATAAATAAAACCGCCATTAATCGTGTAGAGAACAAAATACTCGCTAACTTATCTTGCATAGTAACCTTTCTTTTTTTGCTGGGCAAATTTACTATTTTTAGCAAGATAATGTAGCATGATGACCTTTTGATTTCAAGGTTTTAACAGAAGTATAAGTATTATTAAAATTACTTTTTAAATTTTCGTGAAATTGTATCTACACTAAAGCACTATAAATCCTACTACAACTCAAAAATAATGTTCTAGTATATAACCTAAATGAAAATGAAAATGAAAAAAGTAGATTGTTCTAGTTTTTAAGGGAACTTCCTTATTTTTGCCAAATGATTAGAGTTATAATTCTTGGTGCCGGAAATGTAGCCAAACATTTGTATACTGCATTTTATGATCACAAATCAGTTGAAGTTGTACAATGCTATAATCGCAAAGGACTACGATTACATCCTAATCAAAAAGAAATCACTATTACCCAAAACATTAACTCATTAAAAGAAGCAGATGTGTATATTTTGGCAGTAAGCGACGATGCCATTGAAGAAGTTTCTAACCTACTACCCTTTAAGAATAAATTCATCGTTCATACCTCTGGGAGTGTTCCTATGCATATTTTAAATAGTGATAATCAAAGAGGAGTTTTTTACCCGTTGCAGACTTTCAGCGAAGATAAGGCTGTAGATTTTACATCTGTCCCTTTTTGCTTAGAAGCTGAAAATGCGGTAAGTATGAATACACTACAAAAGCTCTCCTCTATGCTTTCAGAAAAAGTATATCATATTTCTTCAGAGCAACGTAACGTACTTCATGTTTCTGCTGTATTTGTAAATAATTTCGCCAATTATTTATTTTCAACCGGAAATGATATTTGTAATGAGTATGATGTTCCTTTTGAAATATTACACCCTTTGATTCAAGAAACTGCTCAAAAAATCACTGAAATGAATCCCGATCTGGCACAAACCGGACCAGCGATACGTAACGATATCAAAACCATAAAAAGGCATTTAAAAATTTTAACAAATAATACACAAAAAGAAATATATAAAACCCTTACCCGAGGAATACAATCTAAATATGGAAAAAAGTTATAAAGAATACCTGCAACACATTACCACCTTTATTTTTGATGTAGATGGAGTACTTACTGATGGAACAGTAATTATAAACACAGATGGTCAATTGCTAAGAACAATGAACATTAAGGACGGATACGCTTTAAAAACTGCTGTACAACAAGGTTTTAACGTCTGCATTATTTCTGGCGGAACAAATGAAGGTGTTCGCCAACGATTAAAAGGATTAGGTATCACTGATATATATCTTGGGGCACATCAAAAAGTAGAACAATTAAATGAATACTTAGGTAATAAAAATATCAATATAAAGAATGTATTATATATGGGGGACGATATTCCAGACCTACCAGTTATGAAAATGGTAGGATTACCTACATGTCCTCAAGATGCGGTTGCAGAAGTAAAAGAAATCTCTAAATACGTATCTTATAAAAAAGGAGGAAAAGGATCTGTGAGAGATGTTATTGAACAAGTACTCAAAGTTCAAGGAAAATGGATATTAGATTTTGATGCAAAAGCATAATAGCTACACTCAATTCTCTAATAAATAGAAACAACAAATCATACACTATTCGCACAAATGAAGATTGTATTTGCCACCAATAATCGTAATAAGGTAAAAGAAGTTCAGGCTTTAATGCCATCAAATATCCAAATAGTAAGCCTCGCGGATATAGGATGTACCGAAGATATTCCTGAGACTTCTGCTACTATAGAAGGAAATGCGAAACAAAAAGCAAACTATATTAAAGAACACTATGGATTTGATTGTTTTGCAGATGATACAGGGCTTGAAATTGACGAGTTAAATGGAGCTCCCGGAGTATACTCCGCAAGATATGCAGGTGAAATGAAAGATGCGAATGCCAATATGGATAAGGTATTAAAAGAATTAGATGGTACAGAAAATCGTAAAGCACAGTTTAAAACTGTAATCGCTCTAACGTTAAACGAAAAATTAGAGACATTTACAGGGATTTGCTCTGGTCATATTACTCAAGAAAAAAAAGGGGAAGGAGGTTTTGGATATGATCCTATTTTTTTACCTGATGGATATACCCAAACATTTGCTGAACTTCCTTTATCAGAAAAAAACAAGATCGGTCATCGAGGAAAAGCAGTACGTAAATTGATTGGATATTTTTCATAATTTACCCAGGACCAGGAAAAGCCAGCATCTCTCCCATACCAACAGTAAATAACCAATTACCATAAATAGCATGTTCTATTGAAACCAAGGTAGTTGATTTTGTTTTTTGATATGTATACGCAAATAATAAACCTCCAACAAAAGTTAGTACTTGTACTAAAAAACTGCCTAAAAAAAGATGAGCCAGAGAAAAGAGAATTGCATTTATAAAAATAAACAACCACTTATTCCCTATCAACCCTTCATAACGTTCATAAAAAAAGGTTCTGTATATAATTTCTTGAGGCCATACAGATAAAAATGTATATACAAAAAGAATAATAATCCACAGTCCAGGTCTCTTTATAAGCACAGAAAATAATTTATCTGGAGCCATTAAAAAAACATATACTCCAGTCACTACCATAATAACACCTAATTTTATAATGGTTTTTTTCCAAAAAGGTTTCCAATATTCTTTGATAGGAAACTTAAGCTTCAAAAGGCTTTTTCTTTTTAGAAGAATCAAAATATAGACAAACCCAAAGACTGTTGGTATAACTTTAAAAAGAAAATGTGAATCTAACAAAAAACTTATGGGAAGTATGATAAAAAAAATAAATAACTCTAGACCTTTATATATATTAGTTTCCATCGTATAAGTTTTAGACTAATTTCAGTATAAAAAATGAAACTTACACCATTAAAATTCTATAGTAAAGAAAACGATTAATATTTGATGGCCAAATACTCTATATGCAAACATAACTATAAAACTTACGAACAAAAATAATTTTGGAAATAAAAAAAGCCTCTGGGGTATGAGGCTTATTAGGGTTTGGGGCGAAATTAATTTTTGGGGCAAAAAAAGACTAATTTTAGTTCAATGGGCTAATCAATATTTTAACTTCGTTATGCTTTTTTCATTTGTATACTTCAAAAGTATGTAGTTATCATAAAAATCTTACAAAATTACAATATCAAATATAACAAATAATCGTTAAAATACACAAATAATCGATTAAAAACATAATTACGTTAACATATTATTATAATTTACTTATAAGTATATCATCAAAAGTTATAATCTTGATACCATAAATGATCAAAAACAGAAGAAGAGACTTAATATTACTGTAGATAAAACATGTGCTATTTTGAGTAATATAATACAAAATAAAAAAGCCTCTGGGTATGAGGCTTATTAGGTTTAGTGGATAAAACAATTCTAATGAATTATTTTATTGGGACAAAAAAAGTCGCAAAACATTCAAACAAAAATTCCAATTTTTCCTTTACTTTTCTTGTTTCGCACTTCAAAGGTACATCATATCATAAATTCTACTTCAAAATCTTAGTGTAACAAAATTCAAAATATCGATAAAAAACAAATAACATCGATGAAAGCAAATTTATTTCTTCTACCCTAATATTTTGTACTTTCAGATTGGTTCATATTTATGTTCAAAAACAATTAAACTCAATGTAGACGTTGCATAACTTTTATTAATATCGTAACATTACATCCATAAAATTTCGAATTTAATATATGGAAAGTCAAAACATCACTCCTACTGATCCTCAAAACGAAGAAATTATTGAGAATAAAGAATTAAACATTTGGGAAGCGGTAATTCCGATTATGGCATTAGTAGCCATGCTTGCTTTTAATGTTTATGTATTTGGAGATGATGCTCTAAGTGGTAGTAATCAGTTTATTTTACTTTTGGGTGCCGCTGTAGCTGCCATAGTTGGTTTTTTCAACAAGGTATCATACAAGCAGATGATGGAAGAAGTTGCCAAAAATGTAAAATCAACTACTGGTGCTCTACTTATATTATTAATGGTAGGATCTCTAGCTGGTACATGGCTGGTAAGTGGTATTATTCCTTCTATGATTTATTATGGTTTGCAAATTCTTAATCCCACCATTTTCCTAGCCGCTTGTGTTGTTATTTGTGCTGTTATTTCTATTGCTACAGGAAGTTCCTGGACTACTTCTGCTACAGTTGGGATTGCATTAATAGGTATCGGAAGTGCTCTTGATATATCACTAGGTATGACCGCAGGAGCTGTATTATCAGGTGCTTATTTTGGAGACAAAATGTCTCCACTATCAGATACTACGAATCTGGCTCCAGCAATGGCTGGTGGAGAATTATTTTCTCATATAAAATATATGGCCTATACAACCATACCAACAATCATTATAACTCTAATCGTTTTTATTATTTTAGGGTTTACACAAGAGACTTCAGGAGTAGCTGATACTGCTCAAATGTTAACGGATATACAAAAATCGTTTAATATTAGTCCCTGGCTATTTTTGGTTCCGATAACTGTAGTTTTTTTAATTGTTAAAAAAACATCTCCTTTAATAGCGTTACTTACAGGAACCTTACTTGGTGGAGTCTTTTGTCTTATTTTACAAAGTGAAATAATTTGGCAAAACGGATTACGATATACGGTAACCAAAATACCTTCAGAATATAGTGAGTATATCGAATGGGACACTAACTATGATGTAAGATCTAATAATAATTACCAATCTCCTGGGAAATACGTTTTAAAACCTAAAACACAAGATATAACTCTTTTAAATGAAGTTGTACTCGATTTACCTTCATCAAATAAAAAGGTAAACCAACTTTTTAAAGAAAAAGTAATCATACGTAGTAAAAATGAAGTAGTTGGAGAATATATACTTCAGGCTAAACCAACTAATTATATACTTTCATCCTACTTTACTATAATGAATGCCATGACTGTAGATACAGCAATAGAAACCGCAAACCCAAAACTAAACGATCTATTTTCTTCGGGAGGTATGTCTGGAATGTTAGGCACGATATGGTTAATTGTATGTGCTATGGTTTTTGGGGGTGTCATGGACGCTATTGGAGCTCTGGCCAGAATTAGCAAAGCTTTATTAAATTTATTTGATTCTGTATTTGGACTTTTTGCAAGTACAGTAGTTAGTTGTCTTGCATTAAACGTTACTGCTTCTGATCAGTATTTGGCTATTGTAGTCCCAGGAAGAATGTATGCCAAAGCTTTTAAAGATAAAGGACTTGCTCCAGAAAATCTAAGTCGTACTCTCGAAGATTCTGGAACTGTAACTTCTGTTTTAATTCCATGGAATACTTGCGGTGCTTACCAAAGTGGAGTGCTTGGTGTACCCGTTGTAGATTATTTCTTTTTTGCCATTTTTAACTGGCTTAGTCCATTTATGACACTACTTTTTGCTGCCTTCAGAATTAAAATAAAGCAGCTAGTTCAAGACTAATCAAATAAAAAAACGAACTGCTTCGAAGCAAAATCGTTAAGATGATATCAAACATACGGCTATGTTACAATAACCAGAAAGCATAACTATACTTTTGTTTTGGTTCTTAGTATTTTTAAGTACCTAAAATCTAGATCTTATATTCTAAAGTTCTAATTATTAAAAACTGTCTGAAAAATCTATGTTATATTAGTCCGTCCATAGTTAAGGAATAAAACGAATTGATCTTTAACTCGTTTCTATTTTAGCCTGTTATAAACAAAAGCAAAAAGATTCAACGTTCCCAAATAAAACAGATACCTTAGTATCTATCGTCTAATCCAAAAAATGAAATAAAGAAGTTAATTATTTTCTACTATTGGAATTGGATTTTTATTATTATCTATGGCAACAAACTTAAAGTGCCCAGAAACGGCAAGTTCTCTATCCTTGCTATACATATCTTCTTTGTAGATATCAACTTTTACCAAACAACTGGTTCTTCCTACTTCTGCTATTCTTGCTACGAGTTCTATAATAGTTCCCTCGGGTATTGGTTTCTCAAAATCGATTTTATCTGTTGATATGGTAACCACCTTTTTTCTACTAAAACGAGTAGCACAGATAAAAGACACCTCATCCATAAGCTGTAACGCTGTACCACCAAATAAAGTTTCGTAATGATTGGTCGTATTAGGGAATACAGCTTTAAAGATTCTTGTTTCAGATTTGTTAATCAATTCTTCTATAGCATTCATACATTTGTGATATAGTTTTTTCTTATCATAATACTCGTCAAAGGTAAATCTTATCGTATTATCTTTGTCATATACTTAAAAAAACTTCGAATGAATATTATAGAAAGTTTACATTGGCGTTATGCTACCAAAAAATTCGATAATAAGAAAATCCTTTCTCAGGAAAAAATAGATATACTTACTGAAGCTTTTAATCTTACTGCCACTTCATACGGTTTGCAACCGCTAAAATTAGTGGTTATAAAAAATAAATCTTTACAAAAAGAGCTGACTCCACATTCCTGGAATCAGCAGCAAGTTGCAGACGCATCTCATGTGCTGGTATTTTGTATTGAAAATGTTGTTGGAGAACAGTATATTTCTAAACATTTTGACAATGTAAAAGCAATCAGAAATACTTCTGAAGAAATATTAAAACCTTTTAAAGAGCAGCTTGTTGATTCTTTTACTTATAAATCACCCGAAGAAATATTTAACTGGTCAGCAAAACAAGCGTATTTGGCTTTAGGAAATCTACTTACCGTATGTGCTATCGAAAAAATAGACTCCTGCCCTATGGAAGGGTTTATTCCTGAAAAATATGATGAAATCCTCAACCTTAAAGACTTAGGACTAAAATCGGTATTAGTTCTTCCTATTGGGTATCGAGCAGAAGATGATATGTTTGCCGAATTTAAAAAAGTAAGACGGCCTATTACAGACACAGTTATTACCATTTAAGATTTGGGTTATACAACTGAAATTAATTCTGTATAGAAATAATTAAAAAAATCTGAAATATCCGCAGTAAAATCAAAACTCTTTTCGGTATTTTTGCTGAACAGAGTTTTTAATTTAACACGATACCTATGCCTGGATTTGAATTATTTGGTGCTGAAGAACGAAAAGAAGTTCAAGATGTTTTAGATAATGGAGTTTTAATGCGATATGGATTTGACCCTATGAGAAACGGTCATCATAAAGCTTTAGAATTAGAAAAAGATCTGGCAAGTAGAATGCAATCCAAATATGCTCAGGTAGTTTCTAGCGGGACTGCAGCATTAACTGTTGCTTTAGCATGTGCTGGTATCGGATCTGGTGATGAAGTAATTATGCCAACATTTACTTTTGTTGCTAGTTTTGAGGCGATATTGTCGGTTGGGGCTATTCCTGTTTTATGTGATATAGATGATACTCTTACTTTGAATCCTAAAGCAGTTGAAGCATCTATTACTTCAAAAACAAAAGCAATTATGCCTGTTCACATGTGTGGATCTATGGCAGATCTTGCAGCATTAAAGGCAATTAGTGATAAACATAACCTTATTTTATTAGAAGATGCGTGCCAGGCTATCGGAGCCACTTACGATGGAAAACCATTAGGAAGTTATGGCGATTTAGGCTGCTTTTCTTTTGATTATGTAAAAACGGTTACCTGTGGTGAAGGAGGTGGTATCATTACTAATTCTGAAACCTATGCAGATCGAGCGCACAAATACCAGGATCATGGCCATGACCATGTTGGTAATGATCGCGGTGCAGAAACACATCCGTTTTTAGGGTATAATTATAGATTGTCTGAACTAAATGCGGCAGTAGGAATTGCACAATTAAGAAAGTTAGATCATACATTAGAGGTACAAGAAAAAAACTATACTACATTACGTAATGCTTTGGCAGCAGTTCCTGAGGTTTCTTTTAGAAGAGTACCAGAAACAGGAGTAGAAAATTATTCATTTTTAAATATTTTTTTACCTACAGAAGATCTTGCTAGAAAAGCACATAAAGCTTTGGGTAAAAATGGTGTAGACGCTTGTTTTTATTGGTTTGATAATAACTGGCACTACTACAAAAAATGGGAACATCTTTTAGAACCAAAATCTCTCAATAAGTTTTCTCAGGAAATACAACAAGGGCTACAAAAAAACAATCGATCATTTGATGCCAGTGATCGTTGGATGGGACGCACTATCTCTTGCTTAATCAAATTGAACTGGACTGAAGAAGAAGTAACAGAAAGAGCTTCAAAAATGGTTGAAGCTTTAAAAAGTATTCTCGTAAAAAGTGCCTTGTAAAACATCAGGTTTTTAATACCCTACATAGTCTACGATTTCTAGTCCATATCCAATCATTCCAACACGTTTTTGTTGAACAGTATTAGAGACTAATCGTAATTTATGAATATTAATATCATGTAGAATTTGCGCTCCTATACCAAAATCTTTGCTATCCATAGCAATTTTTGGTGCTTTTACTACATCTTTTCCATTCTGAATTTCTTTTAAAGCACTTAAACGTCCTAAAAGGTTAAGGGATTGACTTTCTTGATTAATAAAAATTATCGCTCCTTTACCTTCGGTATTAATACGCTGAAACATAGCATCCAGACGTTTATCCGCATTATTAGTTAGCGTTCCCAGGATATCATTATTAAACAAGGTAGAATTGATTCTGGTAAGTACAGGTTCGTTTTCTTTCCAAGAACCCAATGTCAAGGCAATATGCACTTGATCATTAGTTGTTTGTTTATAAGCTCTAAGTCTATAATTTCCAAAACGTGTAGTAATATCAAAGTCTTCTTTTTTCTCGATCAGAGAATCATGCTGCATACGATAGGCTACCAGATCTTCAATCGATATTAATTTAAGATCAAATTTCTTTGCAACTTCTACCAGTTGAGGTAAACGTGCCATAGTACCATCTTCATTCAAAATTTCAACCAAAATCCCTGCTGGTTTAAAACCTGCAAGTCTTGCTAGATCCACAGCTGCTTCAGTATGCCCTGTACGTCTCAATACTCCTCCATTTTTCGCTTTAAGCGGAAAAATATGCCCAGGCCTTCCTAAGTCGTGAGGTTTTGTATCCTCCTGGATCAATGCATTTATAGTCTTGGCTCTATCATGTACAGAAATCCCTGTTGTACAGCCATGTCCAATTAAATCGACCGATACCGTAAATTGGGTTTCATGTAAAACGGTATTGTTCTGAACCATCATATCCAGATTTAACTCCTCACAACGATCTTTTGTAAGTGGAGCACAAATCAATCCACGACCATGAGTTGCCATAAAATTGATCATCTCTGGGGTTACCTTTTCTGCCGCTGCAATGAAATCTCCTTCATTTTCACGATCTTCATCATCTACCACAATAATCACCTTTCCTTGCCGAATATCTTCGATAGCTTCTTGAATGGTATTCAGTTTCATTTTGTTTGTGGCATTAGTAGCTTGTGACATAATCATACTCTTAAATTATTACGGGCAAAGATATTTAAAAAGAAATCTATTTTTTGGATTTAGAAGATCGTTTTATAAAGAAATTCTTTATTGGTTGGATAAAAGTATCCAGATTAAAGATTCCCTGATCTGTAGTAGCTCTGTGTGTCAGGAATATACTTAACGGAAATATAATACATGTAGAAAGCCATGAGCCTATATATGGAGGAATTCCACCTTCTTCGGCACTGTTTTTAGCAAATATACCAATAAAATGATATGTCAAAAACAATACAACCCCAATTACTATCGGCAATCCTAACCCTCCTTTACGAATTATAGCCCCCAAAGGAGCTCCCACAAAGAACAATAATATACATGAAATTCCTAAAGCAAATTTATCATGCAATGACATTTCATATTTATTTAAAGCTCTTCTCCTAAAACTTAGGTTTTTTTGTGTCGAGTCTAATTTCCTTATCACTCCATCTGCATTAGAAGATGCAATCTGGTATATCTGTATTTTATCAAGTGTATTGAAATAATCTCTTATATCCAACGTATCATTACTTACTTTTGGAAGAGAGTCATTTATCTTAATATTTCTGTTTAATCCATCAACCCCTATCATTCTATTAATATCAACCGTCATATTCTTCACATTCTTATTAACTTCAATAGATAATGTATCTATCTCATTTTTTAGCTCATTAACATTAAGCATATTATACCCTTTACTATATTGCTGTTCATCCATATCTACATTACCCAAAGATGACAAATCTATATTAAGAACATATTTTTTAAAATGTGCTTTAGCAAATGGCAATTTATTTCTCTTTTGAGAAGAATTTGGTTGGATTTCATCATAATAATTACCATCATTAAGCACCAAAGTGATTAAATCAGAATTAATATTACCTTTTAACTCCCCTCCTACAGCTTTTATAACTGTAAAATTACCGGGTCTTGCTGCTTTTTTATGAATGATAACATCTCTAAGGAACTGATCATTATCACCATATTTTTCTGCTACTTTTATATTTATATCACCCAAATCATTAAACTGATTAGGGGTTATAACCATTGCTGGTTTTACTTTAACTATATTTTTACGAAGGTTTATAAATCTTTTCTCTGAAGAAGGGATTACTGTATTCGAAAATAGAAAGGCACCTATCCCAACAAAAAAGATAAAAACCGATAATGTTCTCATAGCTCGTTGTAAGGATATTCCAGAAGATTTCATCGCAGCGAATTCATAATTCTCGGCAAAATTCCCGAAAATCATAATAGACGTTAGTAAAATTGTAAGTGGCAAAACCATAGGAATCAATCTAGGTGTTGCAAACGTCAAAAACTTCAATATTACCGAGAAATCTAGATCTTTTCCTGCCAATTCTGATATAAACAACCAGATTGTTTGCAATAAAAGGATAAACATAATAATTATAAAGAGCGGAAAAAATGTCTTTACAAAAGTTGTTAAAATATACCTATCTAGAATCTTCACTCGTTTTCTATTTTCTAATCGCCAAAAATATACATTAATTAAAAACTAAAGAACGTGTGTAAATTTTTACACCCGTTCTTTTCTATGCTTTTATATTTTATTACTTCTAATCTAATCGATTGATATAATAATTTTCATATTTTGATTTATCAAATACAAATAATGTTTTTGAAAGTGGCTGATTAGTTTTGAAACTATTAACCGTAATTGTAACATTAGTACCATTATTTTGTTTCTGAATCATTTTGTAAATATGCTTTGTTTGCTTGTCAATACCAAGTAAAATTTCTTTTAAATCACTTTTTGAGTCAATCGGTATCAATTTTACATATTGAATTTTTCTACCTTTTACATCCTGAACAATATCCATTTTATAGGTATATCCATCTTCATAAAAAGTTAGCATTTTTGAAGGGGTTACACTGGTACCATCATCCTCATCTTGAGAAGAAATATTGATTTCTTCATCTTCTGGAACAATCACGTGCAACTTCTTACCATCATACATACGCTTAGTTCCCATAATATTAAGCAGGTATTTGTTTCCTTGTAATGTTACATCTCCTCTGGTTTCTTGAGCAACATTTTCTGCCTGATTATTAATAGAATATTTAAAGTTAATAACAATATTAGAGTAGCTATTTACTTTTTTAGAAACCTCATCCAAAAGGCCTTTGGCGTTTTGGGCTTGTGCAGTAGTTATGCCTAATACAAATAGTATAAATATTGCTTTTTTTATCATTTTATTTATTCTTCTTTAATTACTAATTATTACTACTATATTATCAGCATATTACTCACTATCAAGCAACTGCTGAAGTGAAATTAAATCAGGTACTAAAACCTGTCTTGCTTTACTTCCTTCAAAAGGGCCTACAATTCCTGCAGCTTCTAATTGATCAATTAATCGACCTGCTCGATTGTACCCTAATTTTAATTTCCTTTGTAATAAAGACGCCGACCCTTGCTGAGCTGTTACAATTACTTCTGCAGCTTCAGCAAAAAGTTTATCTCTATCCTTTTTATCTATATCAAGACCTGTGCCACTTTCTTCACCTACATATTCGGGCAACAGATGCGCATCTGGATATGCTTTTTGACTACCAATATAATCTGTTATTCGCTCTACTTCTGGTGTATCAACAAAGGCACATTGTATTCTTACAATATCATTCCCTTGTGTATACAACATATCTCCTCTACCAATTAATTGATCTGCTCCTCCTGTATCTAAAATTGTACGAGAATCTATTTTAGAAGTTACTCTAAATGCAATTCTTGCAGGGAAATTAGCTTTAATCATACCTGTTATTACATTTACAGATGGTCGTTGGGTAGCTATAATAAGATGTATCCCAATTGCACGAGCCAATTGAGCCAATCTGGCTATAGGAGTTTCTACTTCTTTTCCTGCGGTCATAATAAGGTCTGCAAACTCATCTACTACCAGTACAATATATGGTAAAAATTTATGGCCGTTTTCAGGATTTAGCTTCCTTGCTTTAAACTTTACATTATATTCCTTAATATTTCTAACCATTGCTTGTTTTAACAGATCATACCGAGCATCCATCTCGATACACAAAGAATTAAGTGTATTAATCACCTTTGTATTATCTGTAATAATAGCCTCTTCTGTATCTGGTAATTTGGCCAAGTAGTGTCGTTCGATCTTATTAAATAAAGTAAGTTCTACTTTTTTAGGATCTACCAAAACAAATTTTACTTCTGCGGGATGTTTTTTATAAAGCAGCGATGTAAGTATCGCATTAAGTCCAACAGATTTTCCTTGTCCCGTAGCTCCAGCCATAAGAAGGTGAGGCATTTTGGCAAGATCAACTACAAATGTTTCATTCGAAATCGTTTTACCCAAAGATAATGGCAATTCCATTTCTGCGTTCTGAAACTTTGAAGATGAAATTGCAGATCGCATTGATACAATAGTAGCATTCTTATTGGGCACCTCTATACCAATAGTTCCTTTACCAGGTATCGGAGCTATTATACGAATTCCTAAAGCCGCCAATGATAACGCGATATCATCTTCTAAATTCTTAATTTTAGAAATTCTAATTCCGGCTTCTGGTACAATTTCGTATAATGTTACTGTAGGACCAACTGTTGCCTTAATTTGGGCAATTTCAATTTTATAATTCTTAAGTGTCTCTACAATTCGATTTTTATTTTCTTCTAACTCGCCCTGATCAATTGTAATTCCTCCTGATTGTGTGGTATAATCCTTTAATAAGCTAATTGCCGGAAATTTATAGTTTCCTAGCTCTAATTTTGGATCAAATTCACCAAAATCTTTAACCAATTTAGCACTTAAGTCTCCAACTACCTCTTCTTCTATTGTAGTTTCGACCTCCATTGCAATGTCTTCGGGATTATCTTCTGATTTTATAATTAGTTTCTCAGGAATCTCATTATCACGGTTATTCGGATCTCCATAAAAATCATTGATTGTAGGGTTTAATGTAACCTCCTCTGTATTGTTATCTTTTTTAATCGTATCTTCTTTCTCCTTTTGTTTCTTGTCCTCATGTTTTTTATTAAAATCTTTAGATTTAGCAATAATTGAATCTATTCTTTCTTTAATACTAGAGCTAGAATTATCTGAAGCAGGAGTTGATACTGTTTGTTTATGATTTGTTTCTGGTGTTACTTCAAAATCCTTTGCTATAGCCTTTTGGGTGTTTTTTAAAGAATCAGATATTTTCTCAGGAGTATATCTTAGTCGCACAACAATATACACTATTGCAAAAAAGGCAAGTACAAGAACTGTACCTATAAAACCTATATAGTCTCTTAAAAAATCATTAGTTTCATATCCTATAATACCAGCCAATAATCCTCCATCTTTCTCTACAAAAC
Source organism: Aquimarina sp. MAR_2010_214 (assembly GCF_002846555.1). Classification (NCBI taxonomy): domain Bacteria; kingdom Pseudomonadati; phylum Bacteroidota; class Flavobacteriia; order Flavobacteriales; family Flavobacteriaceae; genus Aquimarina; species Aquimarina sp. MAR_2010_214. The sequence continues at coordinate 3,023,177 of NZ_PJMS01000001.1, read as the reverse complement.
CCAAAACAACTGACACCCAAAGCATTACTAATCCACCCCAAAACCAAAACCCAAATAGTTTTTTTTTATTGAGATCAAAGAATAAATACACTCCTGTCAATGAAGTAAGTACAGGGATAACTAATGCAGATATCCCAAATCCTTTAAAAATAAAGAAATGACTTACTGTAGCTCCAAATTTACTCAACCAGTTTTTTGGAGATGATGTCCTATTATAAAATTGTGATATTTCACTTTGATCAATTTTCCAATTAAAGAAAAACGAAACAAATGCAAAAAATAGTCCTATCCCTAAAAAGAATAAGAAGCTACCTAAAACAACTTTTTGTTGTCTTGATAGTGTAAATTTTTCTTTTAGTGGTGTTTTAGGTTTTTTTGTTGTCTTCCTTTTTGTGCTTACCTTTCTTTTGGCCATTTTTTGGGTATCTTATCGCAAAAATACGAATATCTATATTGGAACGTAAAAATGCCTGAAAAATTTTCTAAACTAAATAAGGGATATAAATTAACAATCCAATTATTATAGCCGTAATTGCCGCAATAAAAACAGCTCCCGCAGCTATATCTTTTATAAAACCTATTTTATTATGAAAATCCGGGTGAATAAAATCAGCAATTGCTTCGATTGTAGTATTTAGCCCTTCAACACTCATTACCAATCCAATAGCAAAAATTTGCAAAATCCACTCGATCGAAGTAATATCAAAATAAAAACCTAAAATTGTCATTAATACTGCAACTCCAACCTGTACTTGTATACTTGGCTCTGTCTTTACCAGTAACAAAGCTCCTTTAAAAGCATAACCGCAACCTCGTAATCTACCCGTTACAAATTTTAATACCTTACTCATAAGATATTACGACAATATTGCTAGTGCTGCAGAATAATCTGGTTCCTGCACAATTTCTGGCACTTGTTCTGTGTACAATACGGTTCCATTCTCATCAAGAACGATAACTGCTCTAGAGTGTAACCCTTGTAATGGTCCATCTACAATCTCTAGCCCATAGTTTTTTCCAAACTCTCCTGTTTTAAAATCAGAATGATTAATTACATTTTCTAATCCTTCTGCTCCACAAAAACGCCCTTGAGCAAAAGGTAAATCGCGTGATACACAAAGTACTTTAGTATTTGACAAATTGCTTGCTTCCTTATTAAATGCTCGTACTGAAGCTGCGCAAATTCCTGTATCTACAGAAGGAAAAATATTTAAAACCACTCTATTCCCTTTATAATCAGATAATTTTGCAGTAGATAAATCAGCATTCACCATCTCAAAATCTGGTGCGTTTTGTCCTACTTCTGGTAAATCCCCACTAGTGTGGATTGTATTTCCTTTTAATGTTATTGAAGCCATAATAAATGATTGTTGTTTTAAGAGTTATAAAATTAGTAAGATTATAGTGTAATATTAATAAAGTTTTTAGAAAATAAAAAAACCTACTATGGATATATTAAGCAGGTTTTTTTATTTTTCAGGTATCAATAGACCCAAGGACTCTTTTCATGAAGCTGTTTAGAGCTTCTTTTTTTGGAGTACCTTCTTTAATCATTTTATCAACCTCTAGAGCTCCATACATATTAGAGATAAGTTCTCCGATAACATCTAGCTCTTCATCTTTTAACGAAGGCACTTCTGTTAAAGCTTCTAGGGTTTCAATAGTTTCTATAATAAAATCTTCATCGTTTTCTTCGATAAAGCTTGTAAGGTGCTTAATTACCGGTAACTTCATCTACCAAATTTTTTAGAATATCAAATTTATTAGTTTGAACCTGATTTACAAAAGCTCCGCCTTTGAATGTAGCAAATGTTGGAAGATTATCTACCGTAGCAAGTTTTCTAGATTCAGGATATTTTTCAGCATCAACAATAACAAAAGTTGTATCACCATTCTCTGAGGCCAGTTTTTTGAATTTTGGTTTCATAATCCTGCAATTACCACACCAGGTTGCAGAATACTGCACAATTACAGTATTATTATCTTGTATAAGCTGAGAAAGATTGTCTGCCGCAAGTTCTTGTACCATACTATTTTGAATTAAAGTTTTAAAAAACTTCTCCGAGCACTAATCTCGGAGAAATTTCTAATTGGGATTATCAATTAATGAGCTGCCAAATAAGAAGCTACTCCTTTTCTATCTGCATTCATTGCATCTTTTCCTTCTTCCCAGTTTGCTGGACAAACTTCTCCATTTTTTTGCACATGTGTATACGCATCGATCAATCTCAAAAACTCTGCTACATTTCGGCCAACAGGCATGTGGTTTATTCCTTCATGAAAAACAGTACCTTCTTCATCGATTAAATAAGTCGCTCTATAAGTTACATTATCTCCTTCTACAGTTACAACACCAGTTTCTTCATTATAAGTTTCATTAGCGATATCAAGAATTCCTAATGTACTAGAAAGATTACGATTAGAATCTGCAAGAATCGGATATGTTACTCCTTCTATACCTCCATTATCTTTAGAAGCATTTAACCATGCAAAATGAACTTCTGGAGTATCACAAGAAGCACCAATTACAATCGTATTTCTCTTTTCAAATTCATTTAAAGCCTCTTGAAAAGCATGTAATTCTGTTGGACAAACAAATGTAAAATCCTTAGGGTACCAAAAAAGTAGTACTTTTTTATTTTTGTTCTTAGCTTCCTCTAAAACGTTAATCTTAAAAGTATCTCCCATATCGTTCATTGCATCAACGTCCAGATTTGGGAATTTTTTACCTACAAATGCCATTTTTTTATTTTTTAAAATTTATAATTGATTAATTTTTTTGACAATACAAATATACACGTACTTACAGAACAATAATTGCTATGTAATTTTAATTATTTATATTTAGATAGTTTTTTCTAATCATATAAAAATTTCTTATAAAACGAACCAAATTCCTACAAAGACACTTGTTTACCTACAAAAATTACGGATAAATAGCACTTTTTTTACGGTGAATTACACTATGTTAAATCTATTTTTGTATTTTCGTCAACGTAAATAAACCAAGAATTATTGAGCGTTGAAAAATTTTATTCAACATATAATAGTAATATTTTTAATAAGCTTTACTCTTACTGTACAATCTCAATCTTCTATAACTTCTGATAGTATTCAAAGTTATATTGAAAAGGCTGAGAAATTACAGGAAGAATACAAGTATGAGCAATCTTTAGAGATAGCTCAAGCTGCCCTTCATTATGCGCAATACAATAATGATGACAAAAGTCTTGGGTATATAAACAATATTATTGCTAAAAATTATGAAACTAGTGAGGATGACAATGAGGCAAGAAGATATTATCGAAGAGCATTAACCTATGCCCGAAGTTCAAAAAGTGAAGCACTAGAAACAGATTTATATAATAACCTTGCAAGAGTATTCACCAAACACAACCTTACACGTAAACAAGGAGTAGATTATTACAAGAAATCTTATGAATTTGCAGTAAGATTAAAAGATACCATAAGAATGATCCGCCCGTTATTAAATCTTGGAGAATATTATATTTCCAGAAATGACTTTGACAGTTCTTATGAATATTTAGCACCAGCAAGAAAGTTAATTCATCAAAAATCCTCTAATCTTGATAAAACCAAATTAAATAGTCTTTTAGGAAAGTACTTCCTAAGTGTACGAGAATTTATAAAATCAGAAGAATATACAGATAAGGCGATATCATACGCTATTGGCGAAACTAAAAATAAGAAAAATAACGACGAACTTATTTCTAGATATTATGAAGAATTAGCCTCTGCCTATGAAACCAAGTCCGGTCTATATGTTAAACAAGATGATTATCGAAAAGCATATGACTATCAGAAAAAACAATTTCAAAACATATTACAAGCAAATAGCCATAAGAAACTAAAAGAGCTTAGACGTGCTAATATAAAATATGAGGTTGATGTTTTTGAAAAAAGGGCAAAAAAAGCAGAATCAGAGAAAAAAGAAAGTGACTCAGAAGTTGTAAAATGGAGGATCAGTATTATTCTGGGCATTATATTAAT